>JAAZPS010000186.1 GCA_012797095.1 Bacillota bacterium
GCAGCGGTGTCGCCATCGTCAAGGACGATGATCTGCAGGTTCAGGCCCAGCCCCTTTGCCGGGGATAGTTCGCGTATGTTGGCAAAAAGGGCACTCTGGTTGCAGACAAGGGTTACCCTGCCGGCCGGATTGGCCAGGGCTGCTCCCATGGCGAAGGGAAGACCGGCGCCAAGGGCGTCCCTTTCATCGAGCAGGAAAAGATCGCGAAAAGGTCGATCCCGGAATAAGGAAGCGGTGTACCGCGTTGCAGTGCTGCCGTCGGCGATGATGATCAGATCTTCAGCCGATAGCTGCTGCAGGGCGATGGCGAAGGGGTTTTGCTCCAGCTTCGAGGCAGCATCGCCGCTTTTGATAAATAGTTCCCGCCAGGGCTTTGTTTTATCTGCCAGACCGGGGGTCAGGTTGAGTAGCTCTTCCAGGGCACTGAATGGGTCGGCCAGCAGCGGGAGATCGGTCTCCGCCAGAAAAGCTTTTGCCTCCAGCTCCACCTGGAGAACAGTCCGATCGTTTCCCGGGCAACGTTCCAGGATCTCCATGATCTCGGAATCTGCCCCGATAATCAGGATGGCGTCGGCTTTATCGATCAGGGCAAGCCCCTCTTCGGTTCCGGTGTAGAGCAGGGTCTGGCCCGCGCCAACCGGGTGTCGTCGTGAGACGACACCGGCGCTGAAGCGGGTGGTCAGCACCGGCATACCGAGGCGGTTCAGGGGCTGGGCGATGCCGGGAAAGCGGCCCCGGCGGCCGATACCCTGTCCCAGCAGGACCAGTCCGCGGTCGGAAGCGGCCAGCCTATCCGCTGCTGCAGCAAGGGCGGCGCTCTCTCCCGGCAGAACAGGTGCGGGGAGCGGATGGGCCAGCTTCTCTTTGCGCTTGCGCCGGCCGATCAGTTTGCGCCGGAAGAGCACATCCACCGGTATATCCAGATGTACCGGTCCGGGTACCCCTGTACAGGCTTCCCGAAAGGCACGATTGATCAGCTGGGGGATACGTTCAAAGTGGTAGACGATGGCATTCCAGCGGGTGATCGGTTGGAAGATCTCATCCTGATTGCAGGATTGCAAACTTTCCTGGTGAGGTTTCATCTTCCAGCTTTGCACCTGGGGGGCGATGGAGATGACCGGCAGATAGTTGAGCCAGGCATGGGTCAGCCCTCCCACTTCATAGACCACACCGGCGCCCACCGTAGCCATGGAGACGGCCGGTTTTCCGGTGGTGGCGATATAGCCGGCAGCCATGAGCGGTGCTGATGTTTCATTGCGGGGCACGATTATATCGATGTCGGGGCGCCGGCCCACGGTATCGTAGATCGTACCCATCTGTCCGCCGATGATGGAGAAGATATGGCGCACGCCGTGTTCGCGCAGGCAATCAACCAGCAGTTCTCCTCCCGAGACGTACTTCATGCTTTTTTCCTCCTTGCTCCCGGGTTGATCTGGAGCAGCGCTCTGGTGATATAGCTGACCAGGTAGAGCATACGCTTGATTCCACCATCACGCATCAACCACATGCTTTTTAAGAAGAGAAGGGGACTGAAATATTTGAGCACTCCCTGGAATTCCACCAGGGCAAAGCTGATCAGGGAATCGGGGGTATTGACCTTGTCAGTGATGCAATCGATTACTGCAGGCCCCCTGTGATCGCGGGCTCTCCGGTAAGCAGCCGGCACCGCTTCAATCCTGTTTACCCGTTCGGCCCTGATACCGAAGCCTGCGGTAATCTGGAGATGGTCAACTCCGGTGATATCGGTGCCCACGAAGTTACGGGCGTAGAACATATCCTGCATGGCGCGGATCATGTTCCAGGCGCCATCGTTGTTGATCAGTATGGTGATCGGCAGCTCCAGCCGGCGGATGGTCTCCAGTTCCTGGATATTGTAAAGGAAAGAACCGTCGCCGGTGAAAACGATGACCCTCTTTTTTGGTGAGGCCAGCTGCGCTCCGATAGCATAGGCCAGGCCACTGCCCAGGGCAGCCATGCCGAAGGGGAAGATCACCTGATCGGGCCGGATATCAGGAGCGTACATGGCGGCGTACAGGGGTGTATTGCCGCCGTCAATAACCATGACGGCTTCGTCCTCCCCGGTGATAATCTGGCTGACCTGATGGCAAAGCAGACCCTGATGGATATTCTCTGTTTTCAGGTGCGCGTTTTTTTCCAGGCGCTTTTTCCGGCCGTCTTTGAGATTGCTCAGAAGACGGCGCCAGGGTTCCCATTCCGGTTTACCGGCAAAACCGTCTTTTTTCAGGGACTGTCTCAGCCGGGAAACAACGGTTTTGATATCTCCCCGGATGGAGACTTCGGGCAATACATTGAGCCCCAGCTGCAGGGGATCTAGATCCACATGGATGAAACAGATCTTTTTGGACCACAGAGGCGGCAGGCCAAAACCCTCCAACCCGCCAAAGGAAGTCCCCAGGGCGAGGACCAGATCGGCTTTCTTGATCGCAACATGGAACACCTCGCCGGCAGCGTAACTGGGACCGCCCAGGCTGAGAGGATGGCTGACCGGAATGGCGCCCATCCCCGCCATGGTCATGGCTGCGGGGATCTGCTGCTTTTCGATAAGTCCGAGCACCTCCTTGACTGCGGATGAGGCCTTGACCCCGGCACCGCAGAAGATCAGGGGACGGCGGGCCTCCCGGAGCAAGGAGACAGCTTTCTCGATGGAAGCGGAATTTCCGGCCAGCCGCGCCGGCTCCAGGGGCCTGTCGGGGAAAGCGTCGGAAGGCGGCAGGAGCCCTTCCCGGTAAGGGATGGTACGGTTCAGGAGGCCGGCGGGGATCTCGATATGGGCGGGGCCCATGCGGCCGCCGGCGGTATCCCGGGCGGCTTTTTTGATCGCAGCCGGTATCCCTTCCGGATGAACGAGCCGGATCCGGTGGCGGGTGACGGCCCGAAAGGCCGCGCCCTGATCGAAACGGTAACGGTCCACACCCTTGTTGTGATCTGGCTCCCGGTTGTCGCAAAGGGCCAGGGAGATAAGGGGTATCTTGTCCGCCCAGGCGTTGGTCACCCCGCTCATCTGGGAGAGGGCTCGCCCGTAACCGTCCGTGAGCACAGCGGCGCGGCGGCGGGAGCAGCGGATATAACCGTCGGCGATACCGGCTGCGGCGGTCTCGTTGCGCGCTTCCACCAGCTGCACCGCCCCGATCTTTCTGAATGCGTCCAGCAAGGGCTGCAGGCGAGGGGTCGGTACCGTTGTGACCAGGCGGACACCCTCTGTGGCGATGCTGCGAGCCAGCAGTTCGGCTCCGGTGATCGATTCCGTCATTGGCAATCCTCCTTCATAAAATGATCGGCTGGATCGGTTGAGCGAGCAGCCGAATTCGTTTGCTCAACCATATCAACGCAAAACTTTCCCCGGTTCTCCGGGGGTCTTCCCTGGAAAATTCTAAAATAGGCCGCGGCGGGCCATCCACAGGAACAACGGTTTGCCCCATCCCCGGCGGTAGATCGAGGCGAGGATCCGGTGAAAGAGACCGGGGAAAAGGCGCTTGAACAACCAGAATATCTTGGATGAAAGTTGCGGAAAACAGTACAGCTTACCTTTGGCAGCGGCCTGCAGGGCCAGCCTGGCGACCCGCTCGGCGGTGATCCGGGCACCGGCAAAATTAGCCTCGAAGAATTCCTTTTGAAACTCATGAGTAAACCTGAAGGTATCGATCAGGTTTGTTTTGAAGAAAAGGGGGCAGACCACCGTTACGCCGATACCTTCGGGGGCCAGCTCGGCGTGCAGGGTTTCCGAAAGTGAGATCACTCCTGCTTTGGTCACATTGTAGGGAGCCATTTCGGGAAAAGAGACAATTCCGGCTCCCGA
>JAAZPS010000187.1 GCA_012797095.1 Bacillota bacterium
AGCGCCTATCAGCAGGTCAAGGGTGAACTGGAAAACATAGTCATTGTAACCGATCCGGGTATCTTCAAGAATGCCTTTTCCTGTGCAATACCGGGAACTGAAGAGGCTGGTATTGCAATGGCCGCACTCTTGGGTGTGGTCTGCGGGAATCCCTCGCTGGAACTGGAGATATTCAAAGATTTAACTGCAGCGCAGATCGGCGAGGCCAGAAGGCTGAGGGATAAAGATCTAGTCGAGATTCAAGTTCAAAAGGATATCCCGGAGCTGTACGTTAACGCCGCCGTGAAGACCGATACTGGAACCGGGCGGACGGTAATCTGGAAGAAACATACCAATATTATCAGGATTGAAGCAGATGATCGTCTGATCTTCGAAAAAGAAAAAGAGACGGCGGTCAACCGGACGACAACTTTCGATCTTTCTACATACACAGTTGGCCAAATCAAGGAATTCATAGATCGGGTACCCCTTCCCGATATCGAATTTGTGCTCAGCGCTGTCAGGATAAACAAAAAATTATGCAGGGAAGGTACCGGGGGAGCCGGAATGAAAGCCGGTTTCGGCCTCGAACGACTGGTCAGGGCCAAAAAGATTGCCGATGATCTGGTCAGTTATGCCCAAAGACTGACAGGTTTTGCCATGGATGCCCGGATGGGCGGGATTTCCCGGCCGGCACTCTGCATCTGCGGCAGCGGTGCGCATGGGATTATTGCCACGATGCCGCTTGCGGCCGCAGCGGAAAGAATGATTCTGGAAGATGATCGACTGGCGAGAGCAATCGCGCTAAGCTATCTAGTCACCATCTATATAAAAGATCATTCCGGACGGTTATCCGCTTTTTGCGGCTGCGCGGTGGCAGCCGGGATCGGCGCAAGCGCCGGGCTTGTCTATCTGCTGGGGGGCGGTTTGTCGCAGATCGAAAATGCAATCAACAATATGGCGGCCAATATTACGGGGCTGATCTGCGATGGTGGCAATTACGGTTGCTCATTGAAAGCGATCAATGGCGCGGGCACTGCTGTCCTGTCCGCACTGCTGGCTTTGGACGGTATCGCCATCCCCGGGGATGAAGGAATTGTCGGCAGGACAGTTGAGGAGACGATGAAAAATATCGGTCTGATCGCTTCCCCTGGCATGGTAGAAACTAACAGCACGATAATTGATATAATGATGGGGAAGGACCGATCGGGAAGGTAGCAGTACAAGCCCAAAGGGACCTGTTGTATCCGGAAAGTGCCGGAGAAGGTTAAATAGTCGGGTTCCCCCTTCAGCACGGACAGGAACCTTTGTGATCAGCAGGATATCTGTTCAACATCTTATGATTGCCCATACACTACTTCCAAAACAATAAGCATCTGTCGATGACGGGCGGTTGATTGAAACTGCTCCCGACCATTTGCTCTTCAGGATCTCCGCACGGGGCCATGCAACCGGGCACCCGGAAAACTGCAGCGATACGGTAAAACGGTAGAAAAAATGAGCATCCACCTTCAGGAGCCGCGATCAGCCGAAGAGCAGAGCATCCTTTGCCTGCCGGCGGCCTGATCCCGGGCGGCCAGAGAGCTGTTGTCACCAGGGGAAGGTGCGGATGATTCCTTGCGGCCTGTTCGGCGGTCCCGGGAAGAGAATTACAGTAAATTATCGAGTCAAAGGCGGTGAAGCGATGCTGGAGATCCGTATTCATGGTAGGGGGGGGCAGGGGGCGGTTACATCGGCAGAACTTTTTGCCCAGGCGGCGATCATGGAGGGGAAATACGCTCAAGCCTTCCCCAGTTTCGGACCCGAGCGCCGGGGGGCGCCGGTCGTGGCCTTTTGCCGGATCGATGAACGACCGATCCGTTTAAGGACAAATATCAATGAACCTGATATCGTCATGGTCCTCGATCCCTCGCTCTTGCAGGTGGTGGATGTCACAGCCGGGCTGGTAGAGCAGGGGATCCTGATCATCAATTCCCGGAAGGGGCCGCATCATTTTATGATGAAGAAATTGGCCGGGGCGGCCTCGATCGATGCCGCCAGGATTGCCCTCGATATCTTGAAGCGTCCGATCACCAACACGGTCATGCTGGGTGCGCTGGTCAGGATAACTGCTGCCGTTGAGGTGGAATCGCTTATCGAAGCTATCAGACAGCGTTTTGATGCTGAAAATGCAGCGCTGAATGTACAGGCTTTGCAAAAAGCATTTACCGAAACCCTTATCTTGTACAGCGATGATTGCACGCCGGCGGATTGGGACAGCTTTGCCGGGACAGCGAATATTGCCGCTGCGGCAGCAGCGCGGGGTAAACCGGCGCTCGATTACGGGTTCCGCTGGAACGAGCTCAAGCCGGGTTGCGTGATTACAGAGGCCGGCAATGCCAGCTCCTTTCGAACGGGTGATTGGCGTTCGTTCCGGCCGGTGTTGAACAAGGAACGCTGTATCAGATGCGGGCTCTGCTGGGTGTTTTGTCCGGATATGGCTTACCGGGAAAACCCGGAGGGTTACTATATTGTAGATCTCGATTACTGCAAGGGCTGCGGTATCTGCGCCCAGGAATGCCCCGTGGGGGCGATTCATCTGGAGAAGGAGGTGGAGATGGTATGAAAAAACGTGTAGGCCTGGAGGTCTCCTTCGCGGCGGCGGAGGCGATCAGATTGTGTGATGTCGATCTCGTTGCCGCCTACCCGATCACCCCCCAGACCCATATTGTGGAGCGGCTCTCCAAATATGTGGCCAACGGTGTACTGGATGCCGAATTTGTCACCGTGGAATCGGAACATTCCGCGATGAGCGTCTGTGTCGGCAGCCAGGCAGCGGGGGCCCGTTCGTTTACCTGCACCAGCTCCCAGGGGCTGGCCCTGATGAGCGAGATCGTCCTGATCACTGCATCCCTGAGGCTGCCCGTGGTGATGATGCTGGTGAACCGTTCACTGGCCGGGCCTCTCTCGATCTGGAATGATCACAGTGATGTCATGTCGGTTCGGGATTGCGGTTGGATCCAGCTGTTCGTTCGAAACGGCCAGGAAGTATTCGATCACGCTTTTATCTCCTACAAGATTGCCGAAAATCATCAGGTGCTCCTGCCGCTGCTGATCAATCTTGACGGGTTTATCCTTTCCCATATGTTTGAACCAATCGAGCTGGTCGAGAAAAGCGTGATCGAGCGATATCTCCCCCCGTACATTCCCAATTACGTTCTTCATCCGGATCAACCCCTGACCATGGGGGCCTTTGCCATGCCGGCTGTCTTCACGGAGGCGAAAAAAGCCCAGGATGAAGCCCTGCGGCAGTCCTATCCCCGCATCCTCGAAGCGTGGCAGGAATGGGGCGATCTGACCGGCCGCTACTATCGCCCCGTGGAAACGTATCACACCGAAGATGCGGAGACGATCTTCGTGGCTCTGGGCAGTTTTGCTGAAACGGCCGGCGAGGCGGTCAAGGCGATGCGCCGGCAGGGCCTGAAGGCAGGGCTGTTGAACTTGCGCCTCTGGCGGCCCTTTCCCTTGGAGCTGTTTACCCGGGCGGTTGAAGGTTCCCGCAATCTGATCGTCCTTGACCGGGCCGTTTCTTACGGGGCTCCCGGAGGCCCCGTTGCCGGGGAGATCCGTGCCGCACTTTATGAACTGGAGCAGCGGCCGCGGGTTTACGGATTTATCTCCGGACTGGGGGGGCGGGATCTCCCGGTGCAGGATTATATTGATATCTTCGAACTTGTCAAAGCGGGACAGGCCCCCCGGGATGGGATCTTCGGTCTCCGGGAAGAGGCACCCGGCCAGGGTGAGCCTTACTTGAGAAGTTGAGAAAGGGTGGAAAAGATGAATGAAGCCAACCTTTATGCGGTGAAAGCGTTGACCAAAAAGGAATATCTCGCTCCCGGCCACCGATCCTGTCCGGGTTGCGGGGAGGTTCTGGCGGTTCGCCTTGTCCACAAGGCTCTCGGCCGCAACACGATCACTGCAGCAGCAACGGGATGCATGGAGATCGTCTCCTCGCCCTTTCCGTTGACTTCCTGGAGGATCCCCTGGATCCATGTTGCTTTTGAGAATGCGGCGGCCGTGGCCAGCGGCATCGAGGCCGCACTCAAGGTTCTGGAACGGAAGGGAAGAATCGCGCCGAAAAAGATTCATGTTGTCGCCATGGCCGGGGATGGAGGAACAGCGGATATCGGCCTGCAGGCCCTTTCCGGAGCCCTGGAGCGGGGCCATGACCTTCTCTATGTTTGCTACGATAACGAAGCTTACATGAATACAGGCGTTCAGCGGTCCTCGGCGACCCCGTTTGGCGCTCACACGACCACATCGCCGGCCGGCTCGGTGGTGCCCGGGGAGATAGCGGGGAAGAAAAATATGCCGCAGATCGCTGTGGCACACGATATTCCCTATGTGGCCACGGCCACACCGAGCTACCCCCTCGATCTGCTCAGCAAGATAAAAAAGGGGGCTGCGGTGAAGGGGCCTGCTTATGTGCATATTTTAAGCGTCTGTCCCACCGGTTGGGGCATCGACAGCGATGAGACGATCAAGTTCGGGCGACTGGCGGTTCAGACGGGGTTCTTCCCTCTCTACGAGGTGGAAAATGGAACTTACAGAATCACCGTGGACTGCGTGGAGTTTCTCCCGCTGGAGCGCTATCTGCTGCCCCAGAGAAGGTTCCGCCATCTGACAGAGGAGATGATCGCCCGACTCCGCCGGCGTATTTACGCGCAGTGGGAGGAACTGAACAGACGCGCTGCAAAAAGTGGTTCCGGGGTCGGGTGAATGCGGGGCCGGACCGCTTTGAAGATCTTCAGCTTCAGGGCAGCTTCGGGTTTGCGCAAATTCGGATACTCCTGAAAAGCAGGGGAGGGGAAATAGATGGAGCTAGAGGTAATCGAGCGGATCGTGGAAAAGTACGGTTCGGACCGTACTGCTGTTATGGAGATATTGATCGATATCCAGGAGCAGAAGCGCTATCTGCCCAGGGAAGCGCTGCACTATCTGTCCAAAAAGTTGGCCGTGCCGCTGACCCGGCTTTACCATATGGCCACCTTTTATGAAGCCCTCAGTTTGACGCCACTGGGACGCTGCCAGATCCATGTTTGTACGGGTACAGCCTGCCACGTTCGGGGGGCGGCGCGGATCCTTGATCAGCTGGAAAGCAGCCTGAAGATCAGGGCCGGCGGGGTCACTCCGGATCTGGAATATGGTTTGAAAACCGTAAACTGCGTCGGTGCCTGCGCTCTGGGGCCGGTTGTCCAGGTTGACGGGCAGTATCATGGAAATATGACTCCATTGAAAATCGAACGGATGCTTCAGAAGAATGGTGGGGCGGATCAAAAAGAGGTGGTCACATGTCCCGGTTAAACTCGCCAGGTGCACTGGAGAAACTGCGAGCCGAAATAGCGGCCGGAAGGGATCCCGACCGTCCCTGCATTACCACCTGCCTGGGGACCGGCTGTCATGCTTATGACAGCAAGGCCCTGTACAACGCCTTTGCCGGGGAGCTCCAATCGCGCGGTCTCGTGGGCAGGGTGGAGCTGCGGGGGACCGGCTGCCACGGTTTTTGCGAGCAGGGGCCCATCGTTGTGCTTTTTCCCGAAGAGATCTGCTACTGCCGGGTCCAGCCGGAGGATGCAGCGGCGATTGTTACGGAGACCGTTCTGGGAAAAAAAGTGATCCCCGATCTGCTTTACCGGGATCCTGTTTCCGGCCGGCGATATGAACGAGAGGCGGATATCCCCTTCTACAAGAATCAGGACAGGTTGATTCTGGGCCTGAACCGATTGATCGATCCTCGAAAGATCGAGGACTATCTTGCCCGGGGGGGCTACCGGGCCCTGTCCAGGGCCCTGGCGGAGATGACGCCGCAGGAAGTGCTAGAAGAAGTGAAACAGGCCAATCTGCGTGGCCGCGGCGGCGGGGGGTTCCCGGCAGGGGTCAAATGGGAGACGACCCGGCAGGCACCGGGGAAAGAAAAGTACGTCATCGTGAATGCAGACGAGGGCGATCCCGGTGCGTACATGGATCGCAGCCTTCTGGAGGGAAATCCGCACCTGATTCTGGAGGGTCTGCTCATAGGTGCCTATGCCATCGGGGCGGCGGTGGGATACGTTTATGTACGGCAGGAATATCCCCTGGCGGTGAACAATCTCACCCTGGCCCTGCAGCAGGCGGAGCAATACGGTTTGCTCGGTGAAGATATTCTCGGGAGCGGTTTTGCCTTCAACGTCAGGATCAAGCGAGGTGCGGGAGCTTTTGTTTCCGGCGAGTCAAGTGCATTGATGGCGGCGATCGAAGGCCGGGTCGGCGAACCCAGACCCAAGCATATCAATACGGCGATCAGCGGTCTGTGGGGCAGACCGAGCAATCTCAACAATGTGGAAACCTGGGCCAATATCCCCTTCATTATCGAGCGGGGAGCGGCCTGGTTTAACCGCATCGGCAATGAGCGGAACAGGGGCACGAAGATATTCTCTCTCGTGGGGAAGGTCAATAATACCGGGCTGGTGGAGGTGCCCCTGGGGACGACTTTAAAAAAGATCATCCATGATATCGGGGGCGGTATTCCCGGGGAGAAGGGATTCAAGGCGGTGCAAACAGGCGGGCCCTCCGGGGGCTGTATACCGGAGCAATATCTGGATACGCCCGTTGATTTCGACTGCCTGAAGGAGCTGGGCTCGATGATGGGCTCGGGTGGCATGATCGTGATGGATGAAGATAACTGTATGGTAGATGTGGCCAGATATTTCATGAACTTCCTGAGGGATGAGTCCTGCGGTAAGTGTAGCAGCTGTCGGGAAGGCACCGCCAGGATGTCCGAGATCCTCGACGCGATTACCCGGGGTGAAGGGCGCGAGGGCGATCTGGAGCTCCTGGAGGAGATCGCCTGGGTCATGAAAAGGACTTCTCTCTGCGCCCTCGGTTCCACAGCGGCCAATCCTGTCTTGAGCACCCTGCGTTATTTTCGCGAGGAGTACGAAGCTCATATTCGGGAGAAATGCTGTCCGACGAAAGTCTGTAAGGCACTGATCCGTTTCTCCATCGATCCCGGAAGATGCGATGGATGCGGACGGTGTCAGCGCAACTGCCCCGAGGAGGCAATTTGGGGAGAGCCCGATACCCCGCTGATCATCGACCGCGCCCTCTGTTCACGCTGCGGGATCTGCCAGGAAGTCTGCCGCCGCGATGCCATCATCGTGGAGTAGCATTCGGCTTACCGGAACAGCGAAAACAAGGTTTGACCGATCAAATAATCCGGAGGGGTAAAGAAAGATGGTAAATGTAACAATTGACGGTAAAGACTATCGGGCCGGGGAAGGGCAAAACGTGTTGGAGACAGCCCTGGAAAACGGGATCGAGATCCCTCACCTCTGTTATCATGAAGCTCTTGCCCCCTTCGGCGGCTGCCGCCTCTGCCTGGTAGAGATAACCAGGAACGGGCGGACCTTTTTGACCACCTCCTGTACCTACCCTAGCCTGGAGGGCCTCTTTGTCCGGACAGAGACCCCGGAGATATTGAAAGCGCGCCGGCTAGTTCTGGAGCTGCTCCTCCCCCTGGCACCGGGGGCGCCGCTGCTCCAGGACCTGGCCCGCCGGATGGGGGTAACGGAACCGCGCTTTGCGGCAGGTGAAGAGGTCGATCACTGCATCCGCTGCGGCCTCTGTCTCCGGGCCTGTGCAGAGCTGGTCGGTGCACGGGCGATCACTTTTTCCGGCAGGGGTTACCGTCGGAAGGTGGAGCCCCCCTTCGGTGAGGAGGCGCTGAACTGCATCGGCTGCGGGACATGCGTCTTTCTCTGTCCCACCGGCTGCATCCAGATGAAGGATATGGACGGCGTCAGAACGCTGGACAGGTGGAAAAGAAGATTGCCCCTGAAAGCGTGCACGAGCTGCGGACGGCACTATATCCCCTTTGCTGCCATTGAATTTGCCCGGCAAAAAGGACGGCAGCCCCCGCCCGAAGATTGGTTCGAGCTCTGTCCGGACTGCCGGCAAGATTGATGAAGGAGTTACCCGAGGGGAGCGCTGAGGAAAAAGATGGTAAGGCAGTCTGGTGGCAACTTTACAACACAAAATGGATCAGCAGATGAAAGCGGAGATCCTTCGGGCTTCGCCCTCAGGATGAAGGGAGGCTGTGCTTTCAGGACAACGGTGGGCGCAGCAAAAATTCCCGCCTCCTTGGGGGGGGCTGAACTGATATAACACCCCTGTGCCGGCTTGAAGTTACCCTGGTCTGCAGGGGCCGCAGCCTTTTTTGACACCTTCCCCATAGTGACATTATTATCACAGATCAAACACAGCCTATCCGCAGAATAGTTGAAAAAGGATTACGCCGGTGATATAATTATTGGGGGAAAGAAGTTCTCCCCCGGCTATGCCGAAACCGCTTATAAAGCTGATGACTTCTGCTTCATGGAGATCATCGGCTTTTTATTATTGCGATATATTCGGGTGATGATGCTCCATATTTTCGGTATGCAAACAACTGGAAAGCAAATAGAACATCGCCGGGGTGCCCATTAACACGAAAGGAAAACCACGCTTTTGAAGGGGTTGTCCTGTTCTATCGATAGTTTCCAGGAAGGAGTGAGCCTTATGCTCTACTCAAGTGAAGTGGAAAATATGTGCTCCGTGGCCCAAGGAGCAGATCATGGCCCGGCGCCTATACCCCAGGAGGGCCGATGGGTGCAGGCTAAAGAAATTAAGGATATATCCGGTCTGACCCATGGTGTCGGCAGGTGTGCGCCGCAGCAGGGCGCCTGTAAACTGACCCTGAATGTTAAGGACGGAATAATCGAGGAGGCGCTTCTAGAGACAATTGGCTGCACCGGTATGACCCATTCTGCCGCCATGGCTTCCGAGATTTTGCCGGGTAAAACTATTCTGGAGGCCCTCAATATCGACCTGGTTTGTGATGCCATCAACGTGGCCATGCGCGAGTTGTTTTTGCAGATCGTCTATGGACGCAGCCAGACGGCTTTTTCAGAGGGAGGGCTTCCCGTCGGCGCAAGCCTGGAGGACCTGGGGAAAGGAATGAGAAGCCAGGTTGGAACGATGTTCGGTACCAGGGTTAAGGGAGCCCGCTACCTTGAGCTGACCGAGGGCTACGTTAACCGTATTGCTCTGGATGAAAATGGCGAAATTATCGGATATGAATTTATCAGCTTGGGGAAGATGATGGACTTGATCAAAAAAGGTGAGGAAGCCAGCACGGCGCTGGAAAAGGCCAAGGGCACCTATGGGCGCTTTTGCGAAGCCGTGAAATATATCGACCCGCGCCTGGAATAAGGAGGAGAAGCATGGCACTGTTTGAAAATTATGAGCGCCGTATAGATAAAATTAACGGCGTACTGGCGGATTACAGTATTTTATACATCGAAGAGGCAAAAGAAATCTGTGATAAGGCTGGCGTTTATCCTGTTGATATTGTGAAATCCGTACAGCCCATCGCTTTTGAAAACGTGGGCTGGGCTTACATCGTGGGATCGGCTATCGCCATCAAAAAGGGTGTCGAAACAGCGGCGGAGGCGGCGGAGGCCATCGGCATCGGACTCCAGAGCTTCTGCATCCCCGGAAGCGTGGCTGATGACCGCGAGGTCGGGCTGGGCCATGGCAAGCTGGGCGCAATGCTTCTACGTGATGAAACGAGGTGCTTTGCTTTCCTGGCCGGACATGAAAGCTTCGCAGCTGCTGAGGGCGCTATCGGCATCGTCGAAAACGCCAACAGGGCCCGTCGGGAACCCCTGCGTGTTATCCTCAACGGACTGGGCAAGGATGCGGCTCAGATCATCGCCCGCATCAACGGCTTTACCTATGTTCAGACGCGGTACGATTACAATGCCGGCAGAATCAGCGTGGTGCACGAGACGGCCTATTCCAGGGGGGAACGGGCGCAGGTGCGCTGCTACGGCGCGGATGAAGTGCGCGAAGGCGTGGCCGTCATGCATCTGGAGGGCGTGGACGTATCCATCACCGGCAATTCCACAAACCCCACCCGCTTTCAGCATCCCGTCGCCGGAACCTATAAAAAGGAACGGTTGGAGCAGGGCCAAAAGTATTTTTCCGTGGCCTCCGGCGGTGGAACGGGTCGCACGCTGCACCCGGACAACATGGCGGCAGGCCCCGCCTCCTACGGTATGACCGACACCATGGGGCGCATGCACTCGGACGCGCAGTTCACGGGCTCCAGCTCCGTTCCGGCGCACGTTGAGATGATGGGTTTTCTCGGCATGGGCAACAACCCCATGGTCGGCGCAACTGTCGCCGTAGCCGTGGCCGTGGCGGGGGTTTTAAAGGGTCAGGGTTAAACCATATCATTGACGTCAGTTTTGATTCGATTCGGAAAGGCAGGGTTATATAGATTTTACAGCATCCTTTTTCCCACCCGGGAACAGCACGGGAAACCGCGTCAAAGTGACGCGCCGGAATTTTTCAAGGACTTGAACCTTGACCAAATATTCGCTGGCACGCCAAGACCGCTCCTGGTAGGGACTGTACGACGTAAGCCTTGCGCTGACGAAAAACGCTCCGCTCCAGTGTTGGTAACGAACTAGAGGCAATCAGCAAAGGGCTGTATATGATCACTGGTGCCAATCAGGGCGGGAAAACCACATTTCTGCGTAGCCAGGGTCAGGCGCAGCTGATGGCGCAAAGCGGGATTTTCTTAGGGGCAGACAGCGTTTCTGCGCCTCTTCGCCACGGCGTGTTCTCCATTTCAAGAGGGAGAAAGATAGCGCCATGAAAATCGGCAAACTGGACGAGGAGCTGGCTCGCATGAGCCGGACAACCGACCGTCTGGGAGGGAGCGCGCTGATGCTGTTCAACGGGTCCTTTGCCGCCATCAAGGAGCGCTAGGGCTCGGAAATATGTCGACAGGTCACGCAAGCGCTCTTGGTGACGCATCTGTACAGCTACGCTACTTTATACCTTCTGATGGGCTAATGCAGTTCCTGCGCGCGCAGTGGCTGGAGAACGGTGAGCGTACCTTCAAGGTCGTGCCGGGTGAACCTTTGTCGACAGCCTTTGGAAAAGACCTGTATCGAAAGATATTCAGCCAAGAGGGGTGATGCTGTGAAAAAGAAACTGGATCGGGCGATAGCTTTGATGCAGCAGGCAAGCTTTCTGGAGGAGCAGCTTTCCCGTGCCACCGAGCTGCGGGAACGCTTACGCGGACGCGAACTGGTCATCTCCGTGATCGGTCAATTCAAGCGCGGCAAATCCTCGCTGCTTAACGCCCTGCTGAATGAAGATCTTTTACCAGTGGGCATTGTCCCGCTGACCACAGCGGTGACGGAGATACGCCGAAGTGACAGCTTTCGGGCGGTGGTTCGCTTTGCGAGCGGCACCGTACGGGAGATCGGACGGAGCGAATTACCTGATTACATCAGCGAACAGAAAAATCCCCGAAATCAAAAGGGCGTCGCGGTGGTTAAACTATGGACAGAGCATGGCCCCTTCGGCCCCGGCATCACGCTGGTGGATACGCCTGGCGTTGGCTCCATCCACCAGCACAACACGGAAACCTCTTATGCCTACGTTGAAAAGAGCGACGCGGTGCTGTTCCTGCTCTCGGTAGATAGCCCCGTAAGCGCGATGGAGCGGGATTTTCTACTTAAAGCCCGCGAGCATGCCGCTAAATTCTATTTTGCCGTCAATAAGACGGACACAATAAGTGAGGATAACCTGGAAGAATTCCTCTCTTACTGCCGCTCCGTGCTCTCCGAGGCCATCGGCCTGGAGGTAACATTATACCCCTTAAGTGCAAAGACCGGCGAGGGCGTTACTTTTCTCGCAGAAAAACTCGCCGGGGACCTCCGTGCTTCCCACGACGAGTTGCTGGCGGCATCTGCCTCGATTAAACTGAAGGCTCTCATTGCCCAGGCCAGAGCCAAGCTTGCCCTATATTTAAAAGCCGCTGCTATCCCTGCCGGTGAGCTGAAAATGAAGCTGCTCCAAATTCGGGAGAAGCAGGCGGAGCTCGGGGCGCTTTCCGACGAGGTGCATATACTGACCAAGCGGCAGACGGAGTGGTTGGTGGAACGTCTGGGTGAACGGCTGGATATGAAAATCACCGAGATGCGGCCGCAGCTCGAGGGTGAGGTGGAGCGCCTTTACAGGGAGCTGCAGGCGCTGCCTTCCCGGCAGTTTGAGCCGCAGCTGCTGGCCGGGCTCGAGGGCGTTATGGATGAGCAACTCACCATGCTCAATAGCGAAGGGTTGATGATGCTCGGCGAAGGTTACGCAGCCATCGTCCAGGCGCTGAATGAGAAAGCTTCAGTTACGGCCCGCTTCGTATCCGGTCTGGTGAAAGAGCAATTCGAACTGGATTACCCCATCGCAGTCAGGAATTTCACCGTCTCCGAGCGAAGTGATTTTTTTATCCGTTTTGGCCGGCAAGGGGGACTTCTGCTGCGTCCGGACGTTTTTGTTCATCTGTTGCCGAGAGCAAGGGCCAATAGAAAGATCTATCACCGCGCTATGAAACAGATGGTTGGTGATCTTGACCGCAACAAAAACAATATGATTTACAACTATCGCTACAAGATGCAGGAGAGCCTGCGGGTATTGTGTGGTCAGTTTACCGCCGACATCTCCTCGATGAATCGTGAACTTGACAGGCTGCTTGCCCGGATGGAAGAGGGGCATAAAGAGCAAAGCAAGGAGTTGTTCAAAAGGAAGCAAAGATTGATGCTGCTCATGCAGCAGCTTGAAGGATTGAGGTGATAGGGATGACCATTTTCGTGTTACCTCAGATCCATGAAACTGTCGCAAGCAGCATAAATAAAATAAAGTTGACAAGTTTTCTAAAAAACCTGTCAACTCATCCTGGTGCCGAAGGGGGGAGTCGAACCCCCATGGGCCAAGCCCGCACGATTTTGAGTCGTGTGCGTCTGCCGGTTCCGCCACTTCGGCATGCTCCTGCGTAGACAATATTAGCATAAAAAGAGGGCCGGAGCAAGGTTATAGAATTTGTATCCGTGAAGATACGTAAGGCCGGTTAAGTCCGGCCGCCTATTGCCGCCGGAAGGGCTCATCGGTGGCCTTGCGGTGATGGTGATAACGCAGCCTCTTGCTGTATCGATCGATTTTTTACTGATCGCGGGCCGGAGATAGCTTTGCTCTCCTTTAACACTATTGCTGCAAGGGCATATAATAACAGGGCACTTACCGGAACGGTTTTGCAGGAGATCAACGGGGGGCGGCGGCTATGGGGACCAGGCGTATCGGTATATTTTTAAGAAAGGGAGGCGGGATCGTCCTGGCAGTGGCCGGAACGGCCCTGGTGATCAGGGTGATCCCGGTCTACCTCTGGCCGATGGCGCTGGGAGCGCTGTTGATCTGGGGCGGCTGGCAGCTGTACATATATGATCGTTATTACTGATGAAACCGGCGAATATCTTGGAACAAGGGAGGGGATTCACGGTGCGCTTTTATGTGATCAAGGTGCCATCAATATTACGGGGGCTCGTCAGGGGAATTTTCGGGCTGCTCGCCAAATAAAATGTGTATTCTGAAGTTCTGTCAATCCCGGCAAAAGGCCGGGTTTTTTTTAAAAGGCAGACAATAAGAACTTAAATGCCAAGTTAAAAAATTCACAATGCAGGTAATGTTACTTTGTTCTCGAAAATATTAACAGATAAAAGTGATCTTTTATCAAATATATAAATAAGGGGTGAAGCACAAGAAATGGGAGAGTTAATCAAAGGAGGAGCCTTTTTACTGGGTCCTGTCGATGAAGCGACTGTCTTTACACCTGAAGAGTTTGATGAGATTCACCTGATGATCAAAAACACGGTCATGGATTTTATCGACAATGAGGTAATTCCCAGGGCAGACGAGATCGAGAGGAAAGAGGAAGGTGTAACCGTAGGTCTGCTCCGCAAAGCCGGTGAGTTGGGCTTGTTGAGCAGCGATATCCCCGAGGAATACGGCGGGGAAGAGGGCGACAAGATCACCACCATGTTGATCACCGAATGCGTTTCCGGCGGGGGTTCCTTTGCCACTGCTTTTGGTGCCCATACCGGGATCGGGACGCTGCCGCTCGTCTTCTTCGGCACCGAAGAGCAGAAGAAAAAGTATTTGCCGGGCCTGGCCACTGCTGAAGCGATTGCCGCTTATGCTCTGACCGAACCGGAAGCCGGTTCAGATGCGATGAACTCCAAAACCGTTGCCACCCTGAGCGATGACGGCAAGTACTACACCTTGACCGGAGAGAAAACTTTTATCACCAATGCATCGTGGGCCGATGTAATCATCACTTACGCGAAGATCGATGGCGAGAAATTTACTGCGTTTATCGTTGACGCCGATTCCGAAGGGGTTACCATCGGTCCGGAAGAGAAGAAATTGGGGATTCATGGGTCCTCGACCTGCAGCGTGATCCTGGAAGATGTGAAGGTGCCGATCGAGAATATGCTCTGGACGGAAGGCAAGGGGCACC
>JAAZPS010000188.1 GCA_012797095.1 Bacillota bacterium
CCCGCCTGGCAGTTGCGGCCGGCGCTAACAGACAATTTTCCGGGCTGCTTTTCCCGCGGGCACGGAGAAAGATCCGCCCTCTTCGGTGTTCCCACCGCCGGGGCGGGCTTTTTTTTGACAAAGATTATTTACTTGCGCTAAGATAGGTTTGATTCAGTTCTATACCGGCGATGCCGGAACCCTTCAACAGGGATGGGAGGAGATCACCTCGCAGCGCCGAACCGTCTGGATAATTACCGCCTTCATCGCGACGGCGGTTCTCGTCTTCATCGGAACCAATTTCTATCTGGATCTGCTCTGGTTCAAGGATCTCCAGTTTGAAGAGGTTTTCTGGACACAGCACCTGACCCGCTGGGGTTTGCGCCTGGGAGCATGGCTGTTTTTATTTGCCTTTCTTCTCATAAATTTTCTTTTTGCCCGCCGCTCTATCCTGAAATATCCGAACCTGGCCCTGCGGGAAAGGCTGTTGGCCGGCGGCTATCTTCACCTGTTCACCCCCCGGCGGCTGACCTGTTATTCCCTGATCCTGGCGGCAGTGCTCTCCTTTATTCTTTCCGGATACAGCTCCACCCACTGGATGGAGCTGCTGCAATTCATCCACCGGGTTCCGTTTGATCTCACCGATCCGATCTTCGGCCTGGAGATCGCCTTCTATATATTCAAGTTACCCTTCTACCGCTTTATCCACGGTTTCCTGATGTTGGCAGCAGTGACCGCCCTCTTTTTCGTGGGAATGGTCCATCTGCTCCTGAATCTTCCCTCCACCACCGGGAGCCGCTGGATCCCCTCTCTTGGGGGCGGCCTCGATCATATCAGCATCCTGTTTGCCGCCATCTTCGCCCTGAAAGCGTGGGATTACCGTCTCAAACAGTTCGAACTGCTATTTTCCGGGCGAGGCGTTGTCTCCGGAGCCGGCTATGCCGATATTCATGCCAATTTCCCCGCCCTGAAGGTGCTGCTGATTCTGGCTGCCCTGAGCGCCATCCTTTGCCTGGCCAACCTGGTTCTACACCGCCTCAGGCTTCCGGTGTATGCCATCCTGATCCTCGCTGGCGTCTCTGTTCTGGGGGGCTGGGCTTATCCGGCCGCCGTCCAGAGTTTCATGGTCGAGCCAAGCGAATTCAATCATGAGAAAGAGTACCTCGCTCACAATATCGCCTTTACCAGGCAGGCCTACGGATTGGACCGCTTCTCCACCCGCCAGTATCCTGCCGGAGAAAAACTGACCTGGAAGGAGCTCCGGGAAAACCCTGGCACGATCAACAACGTCCGGCTCTGGGATTACCGCCCCCTTAAGACCACCTTCAACGAACAGCAGGCCATCCGCCCGTACTACCGTTTTTTTGATGTCGATATTGACCGCTACACCGTAGACGGTGACTACCGCCAGGTAATGCTGGCCGCCCGCGAACTGGATCAAAAAGCCCTGGCCGAGCAAGCCCAGACCTGGGTCAACTTGCACCTGCAGTACACCCACGGCTACGGGGCCACCGCCAGCCCCGTCAACGAGGTTTCCGCCGAGGGGCTGCCCCGCTATTTTCTCGGAGATATCCCCCCCTCCGGAGCGATCCCGCTGCAAAACCCGTCGATCTATTTTGGCGAACTGACCGATGATTATGTCATCGTCAACACCGATACAAAGGAGTTCCACTATTCCACCGCCGGTGATGAAAATACCTTCACCGTTTATGAAGGAGAAGGAGGCATTCCCCTGCACTCGCTGTGGCGGCGGCTTCTCTTTGCCCTGAAATTCGGCGAGTATCGAATTCTGGTATCAGGCGATCTGAACAGCAACAGCCGGATCCTCTTTGACCGGGATATCCATACCCGGGTCCGCAAAATTGCTCCCTTCCTTCACTACGACGGCAACCCCTATGTCGTGGTTCACGATGAGCGCCTCTTCTGGATCCAGGATGCCTACACCGTCACGGAGCGCTATCCCTACTCAGCGCCGCACGGTTCGATCAACTATATCCGCAATTCGGTCAAAATCGTGGTCGATGCCTACAATGGCAGCGTCAGGCTCTACCTCATCGATGAAAACGACCCCCTGGCCGAAAATTACAGCCAGATCTTCCCCGGCCTTTTTACCCCGGGAGAGGAGATGCCACCGGGGCTGCTCGATCACCTGCGTTATCCCGTTGATCTGTTCGAGATCCAGTCCCGCATCGTCACGCTTTACCATGTCACCGACCCGAACACCTTTTATGCCCGTGAGGATCTCTGGAACGTGCCTCTGGAGCAATATTTCGGTGAAGAACAGCAGATGGAGCCCTATTACACCATCCTGCAGCTGCCCGGTTACGAGGAAGCCGAGTTTGTCTTGATCCTCCCCTTCACCCCGAGCAACCGGAACAATATGATCGCCTGGATGGTGGCCCGCTGTGACCAGCCCAATTACGGGGCGGTCGAGCTGTTCCTCTTCCCCAAGGAGAGGGTGGTCATGGGACCGAAGCAGGTGGAGAACAGGATCGACCAGAGCACCGAGATATCGACCGAATTCACCCTCTGGAGCCAGGCCGGCTCCCGGGTCATTCGCGGCAACCTGCTCGTTCTTCCGATCAATGACTCCTTGCTCTATGTGGAGCCCATCTTCCTGGAGGCGGAAAAAGGAGGGCTCCCCGAACTGGCCCGCGTGATCGTGCTCTTCCAGGAGACAGTGGTGATGGAAGAGACGCTGGAGCGGGCCCTGGTGCACATTTTCGGCGATCCCGGTGAACGCCCAGCAGAAACTGTGCCGAAGGATCCGGTGGCACCGGCCGTACCCGGCCAACCGGAGGCCGCGGTCGAGCAAGAGATCTCCACCCTGATCGTAGAGGCCCAACAGCTGTTCGAAAAAGCTCTTCAGCTGCAGCGGCAAGGCAATTGGGCCGGTTATGGTGAGGCTATCGCAGCGCTGGAGCAGGTGCTGGACAGGCTCGCCGCCCTGACCCGGTAGAAACAGATCCCCCATCCCAATCCGCATGGAGCAAAATATCCGCAGGACAAAGGGGACGGGCGGGACAAAGGGGACGTACCTTCCTGTCCCAAAACGATCTTCAAGCTGCGCCCCGGCCCGGGCATCCTGACGGCGCAGCCTCTTCACTGTCATCCTGAGGGCGCAGCCCGAAGGATCTTCAACGAACCGATGAGGGACTGCAACCCGCGCAACCGCCCGGTGGTTGGTACAACTGACGGCACCTCCATCCTCCCTGGCAATCGCCGGATTAGGCCGCCACACCGCTTTTTCACATAACGGTAAAACAAGATCCTTGGCTTCACCCACATAGCAAGGGAACCATCACCCTGATATATATTCACCTTTTGACGGCCGTTTTCATAAGCTGACTCCGGGTGATCATTTTGCGTATCATGATGTTGAGCCATTTCCGCTACAGCGGGGTAATGAGCCATATCCTCAGCCTGGCCGCAGCACTTGGCCGGCAGGATTTCGAGATGGTAGTGGTGATCACCGGCTGCCCGCCGGCTTACCTTGACCCGCTGCGCCGTTACCAGCGCCATTTCCCCTGCTTCGCCGAAAGCCGTCCCGGGGAGATCCTGAGACTGGCCCGTAATTTCAGGATCGATCTGCTCCATCTGCATGATCTTGCGGCAATCAGAAGCGCCGAAAGGCTGCTCCGTTTCCATACCGTACCCTGCGGCGTGACCCTGCATGACCGGACCCCTTTGTTCGCCAATCCCTCGCTGCTACCCCCATTTTCCTTTTTGATCACACCACAACCGAGGGCAGGGGATATCCCCTCCCGATTTTGCGAAAGAACCTTCTTTATTCCGGAGGGGATCGAGCTGCAGGAGCTGCAACCCCTGGAAAAGGAAGGTTTCAGGATCGCCGTTGTTCTGGAGGAGGGTTCCTTCAGCAGTGCAGGCAGCACCGCGCTGCTCAAAGCTGCCGCTCTGGCCGCCCTGGAGGTTGACTTGATCTGCCCGCAGCCGCTGCCCCTGCTCGGGGGCCGTTCCCACGGCTGGCCGCTGGACCGCTCTGCAGTGTTCGGCCAAACGCAGATCGTCATCGGGCAGGGACGCTGTCTCCTCGAGGGGATGGCCTGCGGCAACGCCGCCCTGATCATGGGGCAAAACTACGGCGGCCTGTTCAAACCGCAGGAACAGCCGGTTTCCCCGCTGTTCCCCGATCTATCCGCCGGGAGCGGGGAGCCGCCGTGCTACCGCTCCATCTTTTTCGATCTTGCAACCCTGCAGAAAGACCGCCTTTTGCTGGAATCGCTGCAGCAGCAGGGTCGTAAATTCATCCGGGAGAATTGCGATCTAAGATTGATCGCCGAGCAGACCGGCAGTCTCTACAGGCAGGCGGCCGGTCAGTAGAGAGCGGGGCCTTGCAGCGGCAGTTACCCTCCCGAAGGCTGCGCAGGATCGGCCCGGGGCTCCGTTTCGACCTGAAACAGGGCCGCCTCCAGGGCGGGATTTAACTGAAGCAATTCGAACACGGTCACCTGGGTCAGGCGCCCGGCCGCGTCAAAACTCTCGATCCGCACCGGTAACAGAGAATCCCGTTCCAGCCAGACCCGCTCGCTGACACGGTAGCGATGGGGTTCGGAGGGGATCACCTCGACCTGATAGTAGGAATGGCGAGCGCCTTTTTTTTCGCTGATATAGCGGAATATGGAGGCCTCGCTGATGGAGCGCCAGTACTCTTCCAGAAACGAGCCGGTCAGCTCACCCTCGACTTCAGCCGTACCGGCAGCGGGGACAAAAGCGGCATTTTCGTGATCATAAAAATAGGCCCGTTCGCGATCGCCGACAATTAGCTGATGACTGCTCTGCCGTCCCTCGCGCTCTGCACTCATCTCGACCCGGTACCGGCCCGGCGGTTCTTTCCAGATCTCCAGGCGGTAGGTCAGTTCGCTCTCCGGGCCGACCGGAATGGTCTTGAAACGAGCGTGGTAGCTTTCGAGGGAGGCAAGGTGATCCTGCATCCCCCGGCGGATCGCTTCCGCCGGATCGGCGCAGCGGTAACGATAGTACAGCCGCCAACCACCGTAGCCCGAACCGATCAGAAAAGCCAGCAGCAGTAAAATTAACAGCGGTGACCGGAGAACGAGAAATATTTTCCGGGAACCTTTTTTGCTCTGCAAACTGCCACCTCCTGGCGGAAAAGATCATGATCGGACCGGTCCGAGGCGGCGGTGAAAGGGACCCCAGGGGGAAGCCGTTTTCGCTTCCTCGCAGAGACGTTGGAATGCCTCCGGAAACCGCTCCAGGATATCACCGGCCTTGTAACCGCGCCCCGGCGGAAGAAGATCGCCGGCCAGTCCATGAATATAGGCCGCTGCTGCGGCCGCCTCAAAGGGGGCCACCCCCTGAGCGATCAGTGAAGCAAGCAGCCCGGTAAGCAGATCTCCTGTTCCGGCGGTGGCCAGGGCCGGCCCCCCGGTTGGGTTAAAGCAGATCTCGCCACGGGGTGATGCACAGATCGTGCCGGCGCCTTTCAAGAGCAGCACACTTTCCCATTCGCGGGCATACCGGCCGGCCGTCGCCGGTCGATTCTGCTGGATCTTCCCCGTATCCAGCCCGGTCAGCGCCGCCATCTCCCCGGGGTGCGGCGTCAAGACGACGCTCTGTCCGACCCCCCGCAGCAGCGCCCCCCGCTCTTTTTCCGGAAACAGTGTCAGGGCGGTCAGGGCGCCGGCATCGAGCACCATCGGAAGAGCAGCACGCCGCAGCAGCTGCTCGATCAAGACTGCTGTCTCCTCTACCGGCGCCAGTCCGGGCCCCGCAGCGAGCGCATCGCATCCGCGGGACCGCTCGAGAATTATCGCCGCCCCCTCCGGGCCGATCACCCCAGGGGCGCATTCCGGAAGGGGCACCGTGATCACCTCGCCAAGCTGCGCCTCGATGGTGGGGCAGAGCGAAGCCGGTGCGGCCAGATAGACCAGTCCGGCGCCGCCGCGCAGGGCGGAGGCAGAGGCCAGAACAGCCGCACCGCTCATCCCGAGCGAGCCGGCAGCAATCAACACCCGACCGAAACTACCCTTGTGCGAGTCCTGCAGTCGGGGCGGCAGCTGTTTTAAGATCCGCGCCGCCGTTGTCACCGCGGCGCTCTCTGCCGCGGCGAGGAAAGAAGGGATATTGATCGCCCCGACAGTAACCTCGCCGGCGAGGCCCGCGCCGGGATGCTGCAACAGCCCCGGTTTCGGAAAGGCCAGGCAGACAGTCCACCTGGCCTGCACCGCCACACCCATCACCTTGCCGCTGTCAGCCTCGACTCCCGAAGGCAGATCCACCGCCAGCACCGGGGCAATCCCTTCGTTGATCGCTTCAATTACCCCGGCGGGCAGCCCTTCCACCGGCCGATCCAGGCCGGTACCAAAAAGAGCGTCAACCACCAGATCGGCCCTTTCCAGCTCCGTCCGGAATCTTTCCAGGGCCCCATGATCCAGTATATGATTGACCGCAAAATTACTATGCCTTAAAAATTCATAGTTGATCGCGGCATCGCCCCTGTAGCCCTGCGGCGGCACTGTTGTCCAGAGCGAGATGCTGTACCCCGCCTGCTGCAGCAGGCGGGCGGCGGCAAGGCCGTCTCCCCCGTTGTTGCCCGGTCCCGCCGCCACCAGCACCCGGGCCGGGGACGGCAGCAGGGCGATAACCGCTTCCACCGTTCTCATCGCGGCGCACTCCATCAGAACGATCCCGGGAAGGCCGAGCTCTTCCATGGTTCGCCGATCAGCCTCGCGCATGGCCGCTGCTGTCAATACTTTCATTTAACCTCACCTTGCCTTTCCTCGGTTAACTTTCAGGAAAATAGGTCCACGATACCGGGATAATACCTGTACTGATAGGAAAAATGTCCGCAATTTGCACCACCTCCACCGGCGATAAACGAAAGCGGAGATCCTTCGCTTCGCTCAGGATGACAGGAGAGGGCGCACCTCCATCATGATCGGAGAAAACCGCAATCCCACCGATGACAGGGGGGGCTGCACCTCCATCATGATCGGTAAAACTACAATCCCACCGATGACAGGAGGGGCTGCACCCCCACCATGACAAAAAATGCGTCCCAGGAAAACAGGAGACCGCGCTTTCTATATGA
>JAAZPS010000189.1 GCA_012797095.1 Bacillota bacterium
TCGCGGGTAGGCTGTAGGGGCGACCCTTGTGGTCGCCCGAATACGCCTACCCCTACAGGTGGTCGCCCGAATACGCCTACCCCTACGGCCCCAACGTGTGGTCGCCCGGGTTATACCGTTATGTTGGGATCATCCCTGAAAACGTAGGGGCGACCCTTGTGGTCGCCCCCTGTTATTGCGATGGTCATTGCGGTGGATTTAACCCAGCAGCTGCAGTACCGTCTGCGGGGCGATATTGGCCTGGGCCAGCATCGCCGTGGCGGCCTGGTTGAGAATATTCGCCTTGGTGAACTCCATGATCTCGGCAGCCATATCGACATCGCGGATCCGCGATTCGGCAGCCTGCAGGTTCTCCGCCGAGGTGCCCAGGTTGGCAATGGTATGCTCGAGCCGGTTCTGGTAGGCTCCAAGAGCGGAGCGCTGCTCGGAGACGGTATTGATGGCTTCATCGATAGTGTTAATGGCATCGTTTGCATCTTCTGAGCCGGAGACGTCAATCTCACCTACCCCAAGGCTCTCTGTTTTCATGTTGCCTATTTCGATAGAGATATTTTGATCTACGTTGGCTCCTATATGGATGACTATTTTTGTGTCGTCACCGTTTAGCAGTTCCTGAGTGTTAAATGACGTTTGATCTGCAACCCGGTCAATCTCATCGATCAACTGCGTGATCTCTTTTTGTATCTCTGCCCGGTCGTCATTGGTAAGGGTCTCACTGGCGGCCTGCACGGCCAATTCGCGCATACGCTGTAAAATAGAGTGAGTCTCGCTTAATGCGCCCTCGGCGGTCTGGATCAGCGAGATGCCGTCCTGGGCGTTGCGCGAGGCCTGCTTCAGCCCCCGGATCTGCCCCCGCATCTTCTCGCTGATGGCCAGCCCGGCGGCGTCGTCGCCGGCGCGGTTGATCCGCAGCCCCGAGGAGAGTTTCTCCATCGCCTTGGCGCCCATATCCGTGTTCGCCATCAGCTGGCGGTGCGCATTGAGCGCACTGATATTGGTATTGATTCTCATCTGTATGACCTCCCTGGTCGTATTTTCGGTGAACTTCCCTGTTCACCGTTATAGTAAAGTCAACCGGCCGAATTGACTTACTACCGTTGAAACAGATACTCCTCCAGGCCTGCAGCCGGGATAACTCCTTCGCAGAACTGTTTTATATCACCTCCTGCTTCTATTATCGGCATCTTCTGTAAAAGCTTAAGGGCCGCGGCCATAAGATCGCGAAAAGCTCTGTTTACCTTCGGTTACATAATCAGGATCGCGGGGAAGCGCCTTTCCGCAAAGCAGCTGCCCCCACCGAGTGCCCCTCCGACCTGCGGCGGCGGAAAGCTAAAAAGGCGGCTGCTTGCAGTTGGCGCTATTCCAGGCTGCACCTTTTGCGGTTGCAGAGATAGTTCCCCCGGAGCGCGGCCAGGTCGTTCCCCTCATGGGCCAGAAGTTTTTCCCTGAGATAGCCGGCCCCGGTGCGGCAGATGGCGATCCCTCGCCGGGGGATCACCCGGTGGGTCGGCACAAAGTAGGCGACGGGGTTTCCGGTGACGGCGCTGCCCACTGCCCGGGCCGCCCCCGGCTTGCCCAGGATCACGGCGAGCTCCCCGTAGGTCAGTACCGTGCCCGGGGCGATCCGGCCCACCGCCTCGAAGACGCTCTGCTGGAAGGCGGTACAGGCGCTCAGATCGAGGGGCTGCCGGTGCCGCCCTGTCTCGATGAATCTGGCGGTCTCCTCGAGGAGCTGTTTCACGGCGGGATTTTCCGCCTCCTCGCAGTCGGGGCTCAGGCTGATCTGGAGCTCGCCCCGGTTGTTCCTCAGGGAGAGGTACTGCAGCCCTGCCGGGCTGAAGGTGGCGCTCAGGTTCTCTGTCTCCAGAAAAGCGGCAATCTCGGCCAATTCCATGAATGGGTCCTCCTTCTGTGATACCCCCGGCACCGCTGGAATCGGCGCCGGGAAAGGGTTTATTTGCCGGGCGAAGAATGAATAGCTATGGTGGTGAAACTGCCGGGGCTTCCGGCTGGCCCGGTTACTAGTACTGGCTGATCTTCGGCCGGTTTATGCGGAGGAGATCGTGGGAAGAGAACTGAAAAGTTATACCCGTAAGGAGCGCAATTACTATCTGCTAGGGCTGACCGGCCAGAATATGGTCTACAATGTCATCGGGGTCGGTCTGGCCCTCTACTACACCGAGGCGCTCTATGTCCCCCCCCGGAGTGGTCGCGCTGCTGATGCTGCTGGCGAGGCTGTGGGATGCCTGCAATGATTTCATCATGGGGGCCATCGTCGACCGGACCCGCACTCGCCTGGGCAAATGCCGGCCTTACCTCATCGCCGCCCCCCTGCTGGTGCTGGTGGCGACTGTGGGAGCCTTCTCGGCGACGTTCAATTACCAGCAGAAACCGGCCTTGACCGTGCTGTTCATCTATCTAACCTATATTCTCTGGGGGATGCTCTACACGATGGGAGATATCCCCCTCTGGAGTATCACGGCTTTGATGACCGAAAGCGAAAAAGATCGGACCAGGCTGATCTCCCTGGCCAAGATCGCCGGTGCTGTCGGTACGGCGATCCCGCTGCTCTCCTTTGTCGCCCTGGTCGGCCTGTTCAAGGAGAGGGGGGTGAGCTGGATCTTCCCCGGGGCCGGTGCGTACGGTTACTTCATGGGCGCACTCATCTTTGCCGTGGTCGGTAGCGCCCTTTTTCAGCTGGTCGGCTTCAATGTAACCGAGAAGATCGTCCCGCCGTACCGGAAAAGCAGCTTTTTCAGGAACTTTGCCTTGCTCAGGCAGAACCGACCCTTTCTCCAGGTGATCCTCTCCGGTATCCTCGGCAGCACCAAGCTGATGCTGGCCAGCTGCTCCAGCTACCTGATCCTGTGGTACTATGCCAACGGCAGGGAGACCGGGACGATCTTCTATTTTGCCGTCATCGGCGGCGGCTACTTCATCGGCACCCTGGTGGCGATGTTCTTCACCCCGGCCCTGCTGCAGCGACTCTCCAAGAAGGATCTGTACAACCGGTCGCACCTGCTCAGCGTGATCCCCCTTGTGGCTGCCTTCGGGCTCTTCTACTTCCAGCAAGATACGATCGCTTTGATCAGCATCCTGATCTTCTTCGTGGGGGTGCTGCAGGGCTTCCCCATTGTGCTGCAGGTGGCCATGGTCGCCGACTCGGTCGATTACCTGGAATGGCGGACCGGGGAGAGGGCGGACGGGCTCTGCTTTGCCGGGCTGACCTTCCTCAACAAGCTGCAGGCGGCGGTCTCCTACTACGGTGCCTTGCTGATGCTGGGCCTTGTCGGATACGATTCAGCACTGATGCAGCGCTGCGTGGAGGCCGGGGGGAGTGCCCGGGAGGCCTTTCCGGCGGTGATGATCGCCCTTTTTGCCATCATCACCCTGCTGCCGGCGGCGGGTTCGCTTCTGGCGGTGATCCCGACGTGGCGCTACAGCCTCGGCGAGGAGCAGCACCGGCAGATCCTGGGCGAGCTGAACCGGCAGAGAAGGGCGCGGAAGCAGGGCCGCTGCGAGATCTGAATACTGGCCAAGATGAGGGCGAGCGATACTTTGCCGGAAAGATCGCTTAACGCGGCGGCGAAGCCGATCGCGAAAGATAGCACCGCCCCGGTGAAGAGGTTCGGGTTTGAGCGCGGTTGCTGCAGAGGTTAAAAAAGAAAAGAATGCCTGTAGAAAGATGGTTCAGTCACGGAGGGGTATCGTTATTACAGCTAACCCTTAACCGGAGGCGGCGGAGTTTTACAGAATGACAATAGAAAAACAAGCTGTTGAATCGCTTGTAACGGGAGATAGTGATGAAAGATTCCAGCAAAGAATTTGCCAGACGGATGTTGCTTTTTATCCTTATTCTCGGTATCCTTGTCAGCCCTACCGCGCCCGCAAAGGCGGCCCAGATTTACCTTGAACCGGAGGAGCAGGAATATATCTCCCGGGGAGCGGTGATCAGGGCAGCCTCCATTGATGGCGGGGCGCCGCTCCATTACAGGGATTCAAGAGGGAGGATCAGGGGGATCGCGGTGAGGGTGCTTGATGAGATAGCATCGATAAGCGGATTGGTTTTCGAATGCGAGCTGTATGATTCCGTGGAAGAGGCGATCGCCAGCGGCGCCGAGATCCTGTTTGGCGCAACCAGGGAATATGCTCCCCCGAATGTGACTTTATCGACACCATACCTGGAGTCTGAAACGATCCTCTACTACAGTTCTTTGCTGGATCCAAAACAGCTGGAAGATAAAAGATTTGCCGCCATAAAAGGGGGCACCTTGCCGGAAGGGATCAAGGAGGAGAACACCGTCTATTTCGCCAACAGGGAAGAGGCGATCAATGCTGTCGAGACGGGAAAGGCTGATTACGGTTTCGGGAATGAGTACAGCCTGGCATTCTACACCTTGCAGAATAGCTACAGAAATATCGTAACTGTACCCACGGAAAAAGAAAAAAGGGCCTATTGCATGGGTTTAACCGGGGACGATAGCGTCTTGCTATCGATCATCAATCGATCCATCGAAGCGATTGACCGGAACCGGATGGAGACTCTGGTTCTGGAGGTGGTTTCACAGGTTGAAAAGAAGATCACCCTGCCGCTGCTTGCTGCTACCTACGGCCGCGAGATATTTGTCGGTACAGCCCTGGTGATAGCGGTTCTCCTGTTCAGCTTTCTCTCGACGGTACGTTCGAAAAACCGGTACAAAATAGAGACTAAAAGGTATCGGTTGCTATCGCGCCTCTCCAATGAGTATCTTTTTGAATATGGTATCGAATCAGGAAGCCTGGAGATATCGGATAAACTTGAGCGAATAATTGCTTTTCAGGAGAGCAGGGGAGAGATAATAGAGCTGCTCAAAGATGCCCTGGCGGCCATAGACGGTAACGATTCCGCTGATAATGTATCGACCATAAAGCTGCCTTTTTCGGATGATGATACGGGTGTTTTCAAAATAGTTTGCTCGAAGATCTATGATGAAAAAAGAAGACTATATTCGGTTATCGGCAAGCTCATCGATATCAGCGAGGAAGAGATGGAGCGGGAGAGGCTGCTTCACAGATCCCGGTTGGATGGATTGACCGGGCTGTACAATGCTGCCGTGGCCAGGGAATTGATCAGTAAAAGCATCAAGAAAAGGGGCAAGAGGGGCAAGGATGCAGTCATCATAATTGACTGCGACAAATTCAAAAGGATAAACGATACGCTGGGCCATCTGAAAGGCGATCAGGCCCTGAAAAGTATCAGCAGGGGCCTCAGGTTAAATTTCAGGGAGACCGATATCATCGGCCGCTTGGGGGGGGATGAATTCTGTGTCTATATGCACAATATCCCTTCGCTGGAATTTGTCCGCTCAAAATGCCAGCATCTGATCGGACTGATCGGGGAATCGAACAGGGATTTCGAGATCGCGGTGAGCATGGGGATCGCGATTCTCGATCAAGAGAGCTCGTACGATATTCTGTTGAAACGGGCCGACGAAGCGCTCTATCTGGCCAAGAGAAGAGGGGGGGCGCAAATTGTGGTCTACGGTGAGGAATAGGGATTGTATCGACTGTTGCCCGCGGCACAATAAAAAGAGATCGTTCCACTACCACCAGGTCAAGAATTTGGGACCCTTCAATAGATCAAAAACACTTGATTGCACCGGTCATGCTGCCAAACCGAGAAATAATACTGGCTCCGCCCGGAGCGGGTTGATAAATGATCGCCAAAAGCGATAGACTATTTTTGAACGAAAGGAAGTGTTTACGTGATTGAAACGAAGTTCAACTTCACCAGAACCGATGGGAAAACCGTGGAGAAGATCGTCGAGGACGAACGGGTGGCGATCAATCACCTGGTTCTGCCGCAGGGAGAGGCGCTGCCCGAGCACAGGGCCAATTCCTTTGTCCATATGATCGTGGTGCGGGGGATCCTCACCCTGGAGCTGGAAGGGCAGGAGGAGCAGCAGTACCCTGCCGGCAGCATCGTGGCGATCCCCTACCGGACCAGGATGCACCCGCAAAACCGGGATGACGGAGTGCTCGAGTTTTTTGTGATCAAGGCGCCCTCACCGAAAACAATTAAGCAGCAGGGCAGCGAATGCAGCAGTTGCAGTGGATGATCTGCGGCCCTGCGGGGGCGAAACGGGCATCACAAGATAAATGTTAAAGGGGCAGTGGTAGCAAAATGGATCGAAACGATCAAGATCTGGCCGGACCGCGGGAGGTCTGGCTGGCCGGCGGCTGTTTCTGGGGGGTGGAGGCGTACTTTTCCCGCCTCGAGGGGGTGCTCCGCACCTCGGTGGGCTATGCCAACGGCAGCAGGGTCAATCCCTCCTACGAGGAGATCCCGGCGACGGGCCACGCCGAGACGGTGCAGGTGACCTACGATCCGGCCCGGATCAGCCTGCGGGAACTACTGGAACATTTTTTCGGGATCATCGATCCGACCACTGCAGAGAGGCAGGGTCCCGACCGGGGCAGGCAGTACCGCACCGGGATCTACTCGACCGATCCGGCCGACCTGGCCGTTGCCCGCGCGGTGGTCGCGCAGGTTCAGGAAAGATACGGGGAACCGATTGTCACCGAGGTGCGGCCCCTGGAACACTACTATCTGGCGGAAGAGTACCATCAGCGCTACCTGGAGAAAAATCCGGGTGGGTACTGCCATCTCGATCTTTCAGCCCTGCCGCAGAAGAAAGAAGCGGTTTCCCGGATCTACAAGAAACCCGATCCGGAAACGATCAAGAGATCGCTCAGCGAAAAGCAGTACCGGGTGACCCGGCTCGATGGCACCGAGCCGCCCTTCGAGAATGAATACTGGGATCACGATGCCCCCGGGCTCTACGTTGATCTCGTCACCGGCGAGCCGCTGTTCCTTTCCACGGATAAATATGACTCGGGCACCGGCTGGCCCAGCTTCACCCGCCCGGCCGACCGCAGCGCCGTCGTGGAGAGGGAAGACCACAGCCGCGGGATGAGCCGCACGGAGGTGCGCAGCCGGATCGGCGATTCCCATCTGGGCCATCTCTTTACCGACGGTCCCGCAGAGAAGGGCGGCCGGCGTTGCTGCATCAACAGCGCTGCCCTGCGCTTCATCCCCCGGGAGGAGATGGTGCAGGAGGGCTACGGCGATCTGCTGCCCTTGATCCGGTAAGAGAGCCGGCGTGGCTTCTTCGGTCCAATTTCACTCGGCGGCCCGGTCAGACTTGTCGGGCAACCCGCAGGTACTCCAAAAAATCGTGTTCTCCGCCGTCATAAAATGGTACAATCGGGAAGGATCCCCGGTCATATTATAGAAAGCGTTTCAAAAAGGGGGAGGAGTTTACCGTGAGGAGAAAAGTGCTTCTGGTGGTAATGGCCCTGCTTCTGGCGGTGCTGCTGCTGGCTCTGGCCGGGTGTATTCCCGGTGACGGAAGTTACAGCGCCGACCGGCCGGCGGGGTTCTTCTGGGGGATCTGGCACGGCTGGATCGCCCCGGTTTCGCTGATCATCGGGCTGTTCAACAGAGATATCAGGGTTTACGAAGCGAGCAACGCGGGCTGGTGGTATGATTTTGGTTTCTACATAGCCATTATCAGCGGCTTCGGCGGCCTTTCCCTGTTTCGCCGAAAGAAAAGGTAGGGCTGCCGCGCCGGCCGGGGAAGTCTGCCGGTTCGCCGGTACAACAGGAGGTGTAACAAGGTGAATAAGAGATGGATCGGGCTGCTGCTGATCGTCCCGCTGGTTCTGGCCCTGCTGTCGGGCTGCGCCCCCTGATAGAAGGGCGGGGAGTGGTCCACTCCCGGGGCAATCTAAAGGTGATCCGGCGGTTGGGGCGAATGAAGTTTTATCCCCGCAGGGTGCTGTTTATCTCCGTATCTTTGGACACAGGGCTGATCTTTCGGGGGCGATCATCTTTGACCGGTCGCTTGGCCAGTGTCCGTGAGCACGCGCGGGGTTGTCAGGGACCGCTTGACGAAGCGGTGGATGGTGCTCCCGGCCGGGTAGTTTTCGTGAGCGAGATAAAAGTATGGGCGAGGCTTGGCCTCGCCCATGGTGTCTGTTGGAGCACCTTTTCAGCTTATGCGTATCTTTTGCGCCGGCGGAGGCCCAAGCAGGAGCAGTCCGCTCAGCAGGCCCGCGGCAGGGAGAACCGCTCGCTGCGCTGTGCTGCTTCCCGAAGTGGGCGGCAGCCCGGGTGAGAGGTTCCATTTGGCGCAAAGAGTGATCTTGCCCTCCACAGACAGCCAGGAATAATGGAAATTTCATTCTTATTCGGATCCCCATCTCATCTTTATTCGATTCTGCAAAGCATCATCTCCCTGTTATTTTGCAACCTCTTTCCAGATCCGTTCATCTCACCCCGGAGCCGGTTTTCGGGCGGCCGCCAGAAATGTGGCGCTTCCCCGGGACGAAACCGGTGAATGGGTGAAAGGATTCCCCTCCCCGAGAAAAGATAAGGTTCGAAAAAGGCAGGTAATTGTCAAGGTTTGTAGAAAATTAAAAGGGGGCAACTGAAACAATCTTGGTAATAGTGCGCTCCTGTTGCAGCAGCGGTCTTTTCAGCAAAGCAGTTTAAAATATCATGGTCTGCCAGGAGGAGATTAAGATGTGGACATACGAAAAACCGGACAACCTGGTCGAATGGTGGATTGAAAGCGAAAAGAGATTCAAAGAGAATGTCCTTTTCTGGATGCACAATGAACAGGGGACCCTCGATCCGATCACCTACGGAGAGATCGGCCGGCGGATCGATCACCTGCGCGGCGGTCTGGCCCGGCTGGGGATCGGCGCGGGCGATGCCGTGGGGGTGATCTCGGGCAACCGGCCGGAATGGGCCGTCCTGGCCTTTGCCACTTACGGGCGCAGGGCCCGCTATATTCCGATGTACGAGCAGGAGCTACGGCAGACCTGGCGCTATATCATCGAGGACAGCGCGATCAAGTTTCTCCTGGTCTCGAATGAAAAGATCTACGAGCAGGTGAAGGGCTTTCCGGAGGAGATCCCCACCCTGAAGCAGATCTATCTCATGGAGACGGCGGGGGAGAACAGCCTGGCCGCCCTGGAGGAGCTGGGCCGGCAGAGCCCGGTCGAGCCGGAGGTGCCCCATCACGATGATATTGCGGTGCTGATCTATACCTCGGGCACCATTGCCGAACCGAAAGGGGTGCTGCTGACTCACGGGAACCTGACCTACTGCTCCAAAGCGGGTTACAAGATCTATCCCGAGCTCAATGAAGAGTGCGTCGCCATCTCGATGCTGCCCTGGGCGCATTCCTATGCCCTCAGCGCCGAGATCAACAACTGGATCCAGTTTGGCGGTTCCATCGGTTTCATGAGAGATGTCTCCACCCTGACCACCGATATCAAGATCGTAAAACCGCATTACCTGATCTGTGTGCCCCGCCTGTTCAACCGGCTCTATGACGGTATCCAGATGCAGATGAGTGACGCCGGCGGAATCAAGAAGAAGCTCTTTGACGCTGCCTGCGCCTTGGCCAGGAAACGGCGGGAGCTCGCCGCAAAGGGGCGCTCGAGTGCGCTCGTCAATCTGCAGTTTGCCGTTCTGGACAGGCTCGTCTTTGCCAAGATCAGGGAAGCCCTGGGCGGACGGGCGGTCGGCTCGCTCACGGCCAGCGCCGTGATGAACAAGGAGATCGCCGAGTTCTTCAACGATGTCGGGGTGCCGATCTACGATTGTTACGGCCTTACGGAGGCGGCCCCGGCGGTGACGATGAACAGCCGGGCCAGATGGCGTATCGGCAGCGTGGGCCAGGTGCTTGAAGGGCAGCGGGTGGTCATCGACCGCTCCGTGGTTGAAGAGGGGGCCACTGACGGTGAGGTCGTTGTTTACGGCCCCAATATCATGAAGGGCTATCACAACAAGCCCGAAGAGACTGCGGCGGTGCTGACTCCTGACGGCGCTCTCAGGACCGGGGATCGCGGCTATCTCGACGAGGACGGCTATCTCTGGATCACCGGCCGGATCAAGGAGCAGTACAAGCTGCTGAACGGGAAATATGTCTTTCCTGCGGCCATCGAGGAAGAGATCAAGTTGCTTCCGGCTGTGGCCAATGCGATGATCTACGGAGACGGCAAACCCTACAATATCTGCCTCGTCATTCCCGATTTTGAGGTGGCCGCCCGCTGGGCTGCAGAGAAGGGCGTCTCCAGCCGCCCGGGCGATCTGCTGGCCAACAGGGAATTCACCGAGATGATCGAGCAGCAGATCATCCAGATATTGACGGGAACTTTCGGCAAATACGAGATCCCGCGTCGGTTTATCTTCCTGGAGGAGGATTTTACCATTGAAAACCGCATGCTTACCCAGACGATGAAGGTGAAGCGGCGGGTGGTGCTGAATAGATATGATCAGCAGATCGAAGCGCTCTATGACTAGCTGCTAAAGACGCTCCCGTCTTGCAAAAGATGGTGCTGTTCGAGCAATAGACGGCCCCGCACGGCAGCCTTTGTCTCCGGCAGCCTTTTATCGGTGACGCCGGGGCGCTTTTCAAGATCGCAAGCAACCTATTTCCCCGGAAATAGTTCCGGAAAGGGCGTATCGAGATGGTGAACCGGACGATCAAGTTGATCCTTGCGGTCAGTATTCTGACAGCAGGGCTCTCGCTTATGGCGATTGCAGGGGGGCTGCTCCACCTGCTGCTACCGCTCCCCGCGGCGGCGGACAGCGCTTGCGGGATCTTTTTCCTGCTGGCCCTGATCTCGCTGAACCTGCTCATCTATCTGCAGGACCGTGCTGTTGAACGGGGCGATTATCTGGGGCGGCGCCTGCACCGCCGGGGTTACCTCTGGCTGGCGGTGCTTATCGGCGGCCAGCTGCTGCTGGTGGGGTTGAATATGCTGCCGGCGCTTTTCTACAGCAGCCGGTTCAACGGAGCGATCTACGGGGGGATCTACCTGCTCTATCTGGGGCTTCCTGCGGCCGGGTTTGTCGCGGCCCGGGAGAGCCTTGCTGCAGTCAGGGCAGGGTTTCCGTTGCAGTGGGGCCGCTCGCTGAAAGGAGCGGGAAGGGAGGGCCGCTTCAAAAAAACGGTGTGCACGCTCTGCTATCTTTTTCTGCTCGCCGAGACGGCCAGCCTCTACCTTTTTTTCAGCGGCGACCGTTCCATCTTCTACGAAAGCGCACCCCAGGTTGTGGAGGTATTTCTCTCGGGGTACTCGCTCTACCATGCCCTGGTCGTCCTGAGCACGACGGTTTTGCTGTTGAAACTGCAGCACCGGCCTGGCAGCGCCGGCACTGCACTGACCGGAGCGCTGGGGCTGCTCTGTTTCGGCGCCTATCTGCTGCCCCTGGTGGCGGTCCCGGCAACCTGTGCCGGGGCGGATGCCGAATTTACCCGCGTCTTCGGCGAGGCCGAGCCGGAACTTTCCGCTTCCGGCTGGCGGGAGCATCTTCAGGCCAAACCGTTCTCCCTGCCGGCCTATTTTCTGGGGGTTCCCCCGGGGGAGTACCGCTATCAAAAGAATGTTCTCTTCTACGAGGGGGGCACAAGCGGGGCGGACGAAGGGCTGAAGCTCCATGTCGATATCTTCATGCCCCCTGCGGGCGGTGAGAATCTGCCGGGTCGGGGGACGGCGCTGCTCCGGATCCACGGGGGCGCCTGGATCGCCGGCGACAAGGGCTACGGCAATATGATGCAGGTGAACAAATATTTTGCCTCCCGGGGCTACACGGTCTTCGATCTGCAGTACGGCCTGACCGACCGGATCAGGCTGACCGCCCTGCAGCCGTACCTGGGGCAGGCGCCGGGACGGGTCGGTCCCTACACCCTGGACGATATGGTCCGCCACCTGGGCATATTCACCCGCTATCTGGCCGAGCATGCCGCCGCCTACGAGCTCGATCTCGATTCGGTCTTCGTCTCCGGCGGCTCCGCCGGAGGGCAGCTGGCAACGGCGGTGGCCCTGGCTCTCTCCGGGGGCGGCCACGGCGATCTGTTTAGCGACGAGCTCAAGATCAGGGGCTTCCTGCCCCTGTACCCGGCCAACGATACGGGCTTTTTGCCGGAGATCGGCGGGGCGGCGGAATGGCTCGATGTAGCGCTGCTGTTGGATGAACAGAGCCCCCCCTGCCTGCTCTACCAGGGCCGGCAGGACGGCCAGGTCTCCCCGGAGACGGCGAGGCGGTTTCAGGAAACCTACTGCCGGGCGGGAAATGAACGGTGCGCTCTGCTGGAGTTCAACTGGGCCGGGCATGCCAGCGACTTTTATTTCCCGGGCATCTTCAATCAGATCTGGCTCTACTACATGGAACGTTTCATCGCCCTGCACCGCTGAGGGGGGAGCGGATGATCTGGCCGCGGCTCTATCTTTGCAGGAGACGGCATGATAAAGGTGGGAACAAAATTGTCACGACAGCTGGATCTATCCAGGGAATTTGCCGCGCTGAAGGAGAAACGGCGGCGGCTGCGGCGGGAACTGGCCAAGCTGGTCGTCGATCGGGAGGAACTGCTCCATACAGTCAAGCCGAATCTGGAAGCCAGTTATTACACTGCTATCGGCCGGGAGCAGCACCGCCTTTTTACGGTGCGCAACGAAGTCCTGAGAACGCGGCGCCAGATCGAGCTGATCCGGGCGGCGCTCAACCGGGGGGAAGAGCCCGATCTGAAGCGGATCGAGAAGCGCCTCGATGAGGAGATGCGGCAGTGGATCGAAGAACTGCAGGAGCTGGGCCAGAGAATAAGGTGGGCCGAATACCGCGAGCAGCTGCCGGTGCTCTCCGCGAGCGAGGCGCGGGAGCTGAAACAGCTCTACCGGAAGCTGGTCCGAAAGCTTCATCCTGATTTCAATGAAGCGTTTCCCGAAAACTTCCGCTATCTCTGGGAAAGGGTCAACACCGCCTACCGGAACGGTGATCTGGAGGAGCTGCAGACGCTGGCGCTTCTGCTCTCGAAGGAAGAAGCAGTCCTGCCGGAGCCTTCCACGATGGAGCAGCTGGCCGCCGATGTCGAAAGATTGACCGAGGGCATTGAGAAGATCTTGAAGCAGATCGGTGTGATACAGGAGCAGTTCCCGTTCAACGTCCGCGACAAACTGGCCGACAGAGACTGGGTTGAGGCGCAGCGGAATATTGTAGCAAAGCAGCTTGACGAGATGGAGCAACACCGCCTGACTTACCGCTCCATTCTCGCGAAACTCGGCAGTGGGGACAGCTATTTCATTCACTAAAGGGGTGTTTCCATGGGCGGGGGGTTGGTACCGTCAGACAAAAAGAGTTGGCAGTTGATCCAGGGCTATTTCGGAGGAGATATCCGGATCGCACCCTTTATCCAGGAGATCTTTCTTCTGGAATGCCATATTGCCGGGACCGGCTACCGGGATCTGGATCGGGTTGAGCCCGAGCTCGCGCCGGGCGATCCGCTGCTTTTCAAACGCGAGCTGGACAATATCCACGATCATCTGGCGGTGGCGATCTACGATCAAAAAGAGCGCAAGCTGGGCTATCTGCCGCGGGCCAAAAACGAGGTGCCCGCCCGGCTGATGGATGCGGGGAAGCTGCTTTTTGGCAAGATCGAGACCAGCGAGCGGATCGATCAGTGGCTGAAGATTACGGTACGGGTCTATATGAAAGATCTGTAATGACCGGCAGTTGATATTTTCAAAAAGGGGTGAGCGGTATGGGGAGCGGCGTCTGCGTGGAACCGGTGATCGATAGCCATGTTCATATTATCTCGCCGGAGCTGTGCCGGGAGGTGCAGCCCCACATTCTGAAGGATGATTTTCTCTCACAGATCTGCTCCAGTCCGCAGCACCGCTTTGTCTCGGCCGATGAGCTGCTCGAGGAGATGGATCGCTGCGGCGTGACCCGGGCGGCCATCTGCAGCTTTCCCTTTGCCGACGAGGGGCTCTGCCGGGCGATCAATGATTACCTGCTCGGGGCCGCCCGGGAGCATCCGCAGCGGTTTCTGCCGATGGCGGCGGTCGATCCGCGGCAGCGCTGGATGGAGCGGGAGATCGCCCGCTGCGACGAGGCCGGGGCGGCGGGGGTGGGGGAGCTCTTCCCCTGGGGGCAGAATTTCGATCTGGCCGGGGCGGCGGCGGCCCGGCTGGCCGGCTGCTGCCGCGAAAGGGGGCTGCCCCTGCTGCTCCATATCAACGAGCCGGTCGGTCACCCCTATGCCGGCAAGGGCACGGTTTGCGTCAAGGAGGGCGCCGCTTTTGCCCTGGCGCACCCCCGGCTGCAGATCATCTACGCTCACTGGGGCGGGGGCCTCCTCTTCTATGAGCTGATGCCCGAAATCAAGCGGGGGCTGAAGGATGTCTACTACGATACCGCTGCCGGCCCCTTCCTGTACCAACCCGGGATCTATCGAACCGCCCGGGAGATCGGGGTCCTGCACAAGATTCTGCTCGGCACCGATTACCCGCTCATCTCGCCGGGGCGCTACCTGAAGGAGCTGGCTGCTTCGGGATTGAGCCCGGCCGAGCAGCGGCTGATCCGCGGCGAGAATGCGGCGAAGCTTTTTGCCGGAGCATGATCGGGAAAACGGCGCCCGCTGCAAGGTAATCACGCTGGCTGGAGAGAATTATCCTGTTTCAGGGTAGATTTTTTGACGCGGACAGAGTTCAGCCCCGGGAGTGATCGGGGCTGATGAAGATGCTGTCTGACGGAAGCATACGCCTGTTAAGAGGCGTATGCTTGGTTCGATTTTTCAAGGCACCCCGGTTCAAGGGGGGCTCAGTAGTTCCCTTCGCTCTGCATCTGCTGCAGCCGGGCAATTCTTTCCTCGATGGGCGGATGAGTGCTGAACAGGGCGGTCAGCCCTTTGGCCGAGAAGGGATTGACGATAAACATATGCGCCGCCGCCTGGTTGATCCCCTGCATCGGCCGGCGCCGGGCATATTGCTCCATCTTGGCGAGAGCGCCGGCCAGCCCCCGGGGGTTCCTGGAAAAGCGGGCCGCGGCGGCATCGGCGCCGTATTCACGGGTTCGCGAGATCGACATCTGGATCAGAAGTGCGGCAAAAGGAGCGAGCAGCAGGGCGACAAGACGCAGGACCATCATCACCGCACCGCCCCCGTTGCGCCTGTTGCTGCCGCCGAAAGCACCGCCCCACATCCCGATCCGGGCCACAAACATGAGGGCGCCGGCGATCGCCGCGGCGATGCTGCCGATGAGGATGTCGCGGTTGCGGATATGGCCCAGTTCATGGGCGAGGACGCCCTTCAACTCTTCGTAATCGAGCATTCGCCGAAGCCCGGCGGTTACCGCGATGACCGCATGCTCCGGGCTGCGTCCCGTGGCAAAGGCATTTGGCTGCTCGGTGGGCATCAGGTAGAGCCGCGGCATCGGCATAGCGGCATTCTGGGTCAGCTCGCGCATGGCCCGGTAGACTTCGGGAGCCTCGCTTTCGTTGAGCGGCTGCGAATGGGTCATGCTGATCGCCATCCGGTCGCTGAACCAGTACGAGAAAAAGTTCACCGCCAGCGCCATGACGAAGGCGACGACAAGACCCTCGTTGCCGGCAAGAAGGCCGCCCAGCAGCAGAAAGATTGCCGTCAACAGTGCCATCAGCAGGAAAGTCTTCAGTCGGTTCATCGGCCTCTCCTTTCAAAGACGATCTATTCTTTCGTGCTTCCCCTATATCTTATCACGATAATTGTCTTCATAAAAGTGGACCAAAAAAGGGATTGTTGATTTGGGAATAGAATAAATAGAGAGATAATTGAATATTGAATAGATCATCATCTGCCCGTTTCGGGGGGGGGAAAAAGAATGCTATACCGTGATCAGATTGAACGAGCTGCTGCGTTGATCAAACAGAGTACCGGGTTTTACAGCCTGACCGGGGCCGGGCTCTCAACCGAAAGCGGCATCCCCGACTTCAGAACTCCCGGCGAGGGGATCTGGGAAAAGTTTGACCCCATCGAGACCTCTTCGGTGGAGGTGCTGAAGAACAATCCCCGAGTTTTTTACGAGTCGGCTTTCAACCGTTTCGCCAGTATCACCATGGCCGAACCGAATCCGGGACATTATGCCCTGGCCCGGATGGAGGAGATGGGCCTGCTTAAAGGGCTGGTTACCCAGAATATTGACGGGCTTCACGTCAAAGCAGGATCGCATAAGATCTGGGAGGTGCACGGCCATCTGCGCTCCGGCTACTGTCAGGGCTGCAAGAAGCGGTACCCTTTCGAGGAGCTGGTTCAGCAGGTCGAGTTGAAAAGGATCCCTCCGGTCTGCCGCAACTGTTTCGATGTGCTGCGCCCCGATGTTGTACTCTTTGGCGATCCGATGCCGCCCATATTCTACGAGGCCGAGGATACCCTGCGCAACAATTGCGATCTGATGCTGGCGGCTGGCAGCAGCCTGGTGGTCTATCCGGTGGCCTACCTGCCCCGGCTGGCGAAGAAACTGATCATTGTCAACCTGCGGCCCACGGAATACGATCATGCCGCCGAGGTTGTCATCCGGGAAAAGTGCAGCAAGGTGCTGGATGATCTGGCGGAGATGCTGGCGACAGGCTGAAAGGGTTTGCTGCAGTGAGAACTGTTTCGGTGATCAATTGGACCGGATGGAAGCGGTGATCAACCCCGGGCCCGGCTGCGGGCGAACAGGGGGATCCCCTGCCGGTTCATTTCATGCGACACCAGGAAGATGGCGATGAGAAAGGTCAGAAAATCGGAAAGGGGTGCTGCCGCCCAGATGCCGGTTATGCCGAACAGCCGCGGGAAGAGATAGAGCAGGGGGATGTAGAGCAAGAAATGGCGCAGCAGTGCCAGGAAAAGAGCGGGAGCGCCTTTGCCGATACCCTGGAAATAAGCGCCGCTGATAAAGGGGACCCCGATGAGTGGATACATCAGGACCATGATCCGCAGGGCGGCGGCGCCTTCCGTCAGCAGCGCCTGCTCGTCGGTGAAGATCCGGATGAACGGTCCCGGGAGCAGCAGGAAACAGAGACCGGCGGCTGTGCCAAAAAGGGAGGCCACAACAAGCCCTTTGATCATCGCCTCGCGGACACGCGGGTGTTTTTTTGCGCCGTAATTGAAACCGATGATCGGCAGCAGACCATGATTGATCCCGATCACCGGCAGGGTGGCGAATTGCTGCAGCCGCATGATGATCCCCATCACGGCGATGGCGGCGTGGCCAAATCCGCCGAGCACCTTGTTGGCAATGATCAGCGCAATATTGGCGGCAACCTGGACCAGGATTGTCGGCAGGCCGACCTGGTAGATCTCGAAGATGGTGCCGATGCGGGGCCGCAGGTGCTTCAGGGCCACCCGGAGAACGCTGCGGCCGCCAAGGTAATACCACAGGTAGCAGACTATGTTGACCACCTTGGCGAGCAGGGTGGCGATCGCGGCGCCCCGGATCCCCATCTTCAGGGCAAAGATGAAGATAGGATCAAGGATGATATTTGTCACGGCTGAGGCGATCATCACGGTCATCGGGAAGATCGCATTCCCCTCGGCCCGGATCGTATGGGCAAGCATGAAGGAGACGAACAGCAGAATCGCCCCATCGGTGATCACCGACATATATTCGGCGGCGGGAGCAAGGATCTCCGGGGTGGCCCCGAAAAGAACCAGCATCGGCTCGAGGTAGAAGCGGCCGATCACGGTCAGCAGCAGACCGATTCCCAGGGCCAGGATGATGACCTGCCCCACGCTCACCTGTGCCTCCTCGGTCCTTCCGGCTCCTAGAGAGCGGGAGATCAGGGACCCGGCACCGATGCCGGTACCGATGGCGATGGCTCCGAAAACCATCTGGGCGGGGAAGGCAACCGAGAGCGCGGCAATAGCCTTGCTGCCGAGGCGGCCGACAAAGGCGGCATCAACTGCATTGTACGAGGCGGTTACGGCCATGGCCACCGTGGCCGGCAGCGAGAAACGCCAGAGCAGCTTGCCGATACTCTCCTCACCCATCTCCCGGGTGCGCTCCAGGTTATCCATCTTTTACGTCCGCCGCCCTCCTTTCCGTTCGATCCGGGCAAACAATTAAAGATATTTCGTCAAAGAGAGGTTGAATCCTGTTTTTTGGTCAAGTAAAATGAAGATGCGGTCCGGCCTGCCTGCGGAAAAGCGGTTGCTTGTGCAGCAGCGGCCGGGCCCGTTTCGAACACTGCATTACGGGGAGGAGTAGCATATGCCGCGGCGGCGGATCTTTATTTTTGCCGATGGTGACTGTCGGGATCTTGATTTTTATCGGCAGCTCATCGGGCCGGGTGACCTGATAATCTCCGCTGATGGGGGCAGCCGCCATGTTCTGGCCATGGGCCTGCATCCCTTTGCCGTGGTCGGGGATAATGACTCCATCGATCCGCTGCTCCGGGAAGAGTTGGCCCGGTTTTCCCTGAAATGGATTCGCGATCCAGGCCGGGATCAGGAGCAGTCCGATCTGGAGATGGCGCTCGAATACGCCCTCTCGCTTGACCCTTCGGAACTTCTCCTCTGTGGTGCCCTCGGGGGGGCCAGGATCGATCACACCCTGAGCAACCTTCACCTGCTGATATTTCCTTTACGGGCGGGCGTTCCGGCAAGGATTATCGATGAAACCCAAACGGTGCGGCTGATGGAGAGCAAGCTGTCCATCGCGGGAGTGCCCGGCGATTATCTCTCCCTGCATTCGCTTACCCCGGAGACAACCGGCATCCACACGGAAGGGTTGAAATATCCCCTGCACGGAGAGACCCTTCACTTCGGTTCCACCCGCGGCCTCAGCAATGAGCTGCTCTCCGCCAATGCCGCGATCACCATGGTCGCGGGACTGCTTCTGGTCGTTCACACCTCCCGTTTCTAGTCCGTTTTCACCCGGTGACGGTGCAGACTCGCTCTTAAACGGCAGATCCTTTGCTTCGTCCGGGGTGATCTTTTTCTCCGTCATCCTGAGGGCTTTAGCCCGAAGGATCTCGTTTTATCACGGTGCTTTCCGGCTATCCGGCTATCGATCGGGCAGGGAAATCTTCTCAGGTGTTGAATGATTGAAGATATGCTCGTTTCCGGGGAAAGGGTGAGGGGGCAACCATGCTTGAACTGGTGTTTATCTTTACCACGGCGCTCCTGATCGGTTTTTCAGGAGCGCTGATGCCGGGACCGCTGACCGCGATAACGATGGAACATGCCCTCCGCCGGGGCTATCCGGCAGCGCCCCTGATCACCATGGGCCACGGTATTCTTGAGGTGGCCATTATTATTCTGCTGCTTGTTGGCCTGGGTGATTATCTGGCCTTGCCCTATGTGGCCGGGAGCATCGGGCTGGCTGGCGGATTGGTGCTGGCCTGGATGGGGTACGGCATGATCAGCAGCGCCGCCGACGCAACCCTGCTGCCGGATCGCTCCTCCGGGGGAAACCGCCCGGCCGGCTCAACTTTCTGGAGCGGCATGATCGCCACCGCCACCAATCCATACTGGTTTCTCTGGTGGGCCACGATCGGTGCGGGGTATGTTGCTCACTCCAGAAAATACGGCCTACCGGGGACGCTATCTTTCTTCGGCGGACATATTCTGGCTGATTTTCTCTGGCTTTCCGTTCTTGCCCTGGTGGTCATTACGGGTAAAAGATGGCTCACCGATCGGATCTACCGCGGGATCATCTTCGGCCTGGGGATATTTCTGGGCCTGTTTTCACTCTATTTTCTCTGGTCGGGGATAACAATTATTTCGGGTTGGTAACGGGTAACGGGGTTCACATCGGTCATCAGGCAGAGCCAGCCTCCCGTCCCCCTGGCCCAGCGCTTTAAGAGACTGAGTCAAGGGGACGGACACTTTGACTCATAAATTGAGCTTGATCCCGATAAGGGGGTAGAACCAGCTGTAGAATGATCGCAGCAGATCCGCCCGGTTGGGCAGGCGGATCCCTCTGGCGACAAGGAGGGCGTAGAGTGCGGCGACGAAGGAGATCCTTCGGGCTAAAGCCCTCAGGGTGACACCGGGGGGGGTTGGCACAGCGCTTTAAGAGACTGAGTCAAGGGGACGGACACTTTGACTCATAAATTGAAGTTGATCCCGACAAAGGGGTAGAGCGCGGTGACGAAGGAGATCCTTCGGGCTACGCCCTCAGGATGACACCGGGGGAGGTTGGCACAGCGCTTTAAAGAGACTGAGTCAAGGGGACGTGAGTCAAGGGGACGGACACTTTGACTCATAAATTGAGCTTGATCCCGATAAGGGGGTAGAACCAGCTGTAGAATGATCGCAGCAGATCCGCCCGGTTGGGCAGGCGGATCCCGCTGGCGACAAGGAGGGCGTAGAGCGCGGCGACGAAGGAGATCCTTCGGGCTAAAGCCCTCAGGATGACACCGGGGGAGGTTGGCCCAGCGCTTTAAAGGGACTGAGTCAAGGGGACGGACACTTTGACTCACAAATTGAAGTTGATCCCGACAAAGGGGTAGAGCGCGGTGACGAAGGAGATCCTTCGGGCTAAA
>JAAZPS010000190.1 GCA_012797095.1 Bacillota bacterium
CAGGGACGGTCCTTCCTGTCCCACAATGATCGAGGACGGGATCCTTCGCTTCGCTCAGGATGACATGGTGAAGGTATCAGGATGACATGGTGAAAGTATCAGGATGACTGGGTGAAGGTAGGGCGACTGGGTAAGAAGTCATGATGAGATGGCGAAGGGATGACCGGGGGCCCGATATGGGTGCGCAAAAGGGGATCACCCCAACGCAGTTGACCGGCATCGGGGACAGTGCAATCCGCGCCTGTCATCCTGGGGGCGCAGCCCGAGGGATCGCCGCGTTCATGGCGGGTGCTGTCATATCCGGGTGCGGTGCATAATCCCGGCCGCGCTATATTTCAGGTAGGGGGTTAGATCTTGCCCGAGAACGGCAAAGAAAAATTTGTGATCATCGACGGAAACAGCCTGATTCACCGCGCCTTTTATGCCCTGCCCGCGACGATGCGGACCGGCCGCGGCGAGCAGACCAACGCGGTCTACGGTTTTTTAAGGATGCTCTTCCGGCTTTTTGAAGAGGAGCAGCCCGATTATATTGCTGTGGCCGTGGATCCGCCCGGTCCCTCCTTTCGCCGGGAGATCTACGCCGACTACAAAGGGCAGCGCCAGAAAACGCCCCCGGAGCTGGGCGAGCAGATGGCGCGGACCCGCGAGGTGCTCGAGGCGATGCGCATCCCCATTTTCGAGCTGCCTGGCTTCGAGGCGGATGATGTCATCGGAACCCTCGCCGCCCAGGCCGGCCCGGAGAATCTGGAGACGATCATCGTCTCCGGCGATGCCGATCTGCTGCAGCTGATCGATGATGCCGTGACCGTCTTGCTGACCAGGCGGGGGATCACCAGTGTCGATCGCTGCAACCGCACCTATATGCAGGAACGTTTCGGACTCACGCCGGAGCAGTGGGTCGATTACAAGGCTCTGAAGGGCGATCCCTCGGATAATATCCCCGGGATACCCGGAATCGGCGACAAAACTGCCCGGCGGCTTCTGGCCGACCACGGATCTGTCGAGCAGATTCTCGAGGCGCTGCCCCTGCTCAAGGGGAAACTGCGCCAGAACCTGGAGGAAAACCGCGCCCTTCTGGCTACCGGGCAGGAGCTGAATACGATCCGCCGCGATCTGCCCCTGCAGTTTACCCGTGATTGCTGCCGGAGAAGCGGCCCCGATCACGAAAAGCTGCTGGCTCTTTTTGAAGAGCTCGATTTCAAAAGTTTTGCCGCCGATCTGGCGGCCCGCTCACCCGGGCTCGGGGAAAAGGAAACACCGGAACCGCAGCCCCTTTACGGAGAACCGGTCACTGCTCCCGGGCAGCTCGCCGCTCTTCTGGAAAGGTTCAGACCCGGCGCAAGGATGGCCCTGCTGGCGGAGCCCTCTCCGGGACGCCCGTACTGGCGCTCCCCCCCGACCCTGCTGGCCTTTGCCTTCGCTGAAGGGAGCGGCTACTATCTGGAGCCCGCCGCCTTCACGGATCCGGCAGAGCTCTGGGCGATTTTCGGCCGTGCTTTTGAGCGCGGCGGGGAGCTCATCGGCCACGAGGTGAAGTACCTCTACAGCTTCTTCGAGCAGGTGGGGCTGAAGGAACCGCCGTTTGAATTTGACTGCCGGGTCGCTGCCTACCTGCTCGATCCGGGAAGCGGCCGCTACGAGCTGGAATATCTTGCCGCGGACTATGCCGGCGCTCCGGCGCCCGCCGTCCGGAGCCGGCGCAGCGAACCGCTGCCCCTGAGGCAGCGCGGCCTCCTTCTGGCGAATCACGCCGCCGCTCTCTTTGCCATTCAGGAGAGACTGACCGCCTCCCTGCGGGAGCGCGATCTGGAACAGCTCTACTGCAACCTGGAGCTGCCCCTGGCAGCGGTGCTCGCCTCGATGGAGCGGCAGGGGATCGCCATCGATCTGCAGCTGCTGCGCGATCTCACCGCCGAGATTCACAGCCGTATCGACGCCCTCGAAACGAAGATCCATACCCTCGCCGGAGAGGAATTCAACCTGAACTCACCGCAACAGCTGGCGGTGATCCTGTTTGAAAAGCTGAAGCTGCCGGTGGTGCGCAAGACCAAGACGGGCTACTCCACCGATGCGCGGGTGCTGGCCGAGCTGGCCCCGCACCATCAGATCGTGGCCGAGATCCTGCACTACCGCCAGCTGATCAAACTTGAGGGGACCTATCTTTCCGGACTGCTGCCCCTGGTGGACGAGGAAGAGCGGAAGATCTACACCACCTTCAACCAGACCGTTACCGCCACCGGCCGCCTCAGCAGCAGCGAACCCAATCTTCAGAATATCCCGATCAGACTGGAGGAAGGAAGGCGGATCCGCGGCGCCTTTATCCCCTCGCGCCGCCGCTGCCAGTTTCTGGCCGCCGACTATTCCCAGATCGAGCTGCGGGTGCTGGCCCATCTTTCGGGTGACCCGATCCTGCTTGACGCCTTCCACAAGGACGAGGATATCCACCGGCGCACCGCGGCCGAGGTCTTCCAGGTTGCTCCGGAAGAGGTCACCGCGGCGATGCGCAGAAAGGCCAAAGCGGTCAATTTCGGGATCATCTACGGAATCAGCGATTACGGGCTGGCCCAGGGGCTCGGCGTCTCCCGCCAGGAGGCCCGGAGCTATATCGAGAGCTACTTCAACCGCTATGAAGGGGTCAGGGAGTACATGGAAAAAGTGATCGCCCGGGCCGGGGAAGACGGCTATGTGACCACCCTGCTGGGAAGGCGCCGCTATCTCCCCGAGATCCGCGCCTCTCATTTCGGCCGGCGCAGCTTTGCCGAGCGCACGGCCCGCAATACGCCGGTCCAGGGCTCGGCAGCCGATATCATCAAACTGGCCATGCTGCGGGTCGATCGGACCATCCGCGGCGGCGGCTTCGACGCTGCGCTGCTCCTGCAGATCCATGACGAGCTGCTCTTTGAAGTCGATGCCGGGGAGCTCGACTTTTTTGCTCCGGTGATCCGGCGGGATATGGAGCAGGCCTTGGCCCTGGAGATACCGCTGAAGGTCGATCTCAGATCTGGCGAAAACTGGGCTGCGCTGGAGCCGTGGGGCCAGTGAGACGATTTCGCGAAAGAACAGCATTGCTGGAGGTGGGCCTATCCCTGAACTGCCGGAAGTAGAGGTGATCCGCCGCGAGCTGGCGCCGCTTATCTGCGGCAAGCGCTTTGCCGAACCGGTGCTCCTGTACGAGCGGGCCGTCCGCTATCCCGAAGCGGCTGTATTCAGCCGCCGCCTGCCGGGGCGGTCTATCAGCGGAGTGGAGCGGCAGGGGAAATACCTTCTCTTCAGGCTTGACCGGGGCCTTCTTCTGGGCCACCTGCGGATGACCGGAAAGCTGCTCTACTGTCCCCCCGGAGCCTCTCTTGACAATCCGACGGCACCGCAGAGGGATCTGCGGCTGAAGCTTCCCTTTGCCGGGGGAGACGCCCTCCATTTCTACGATATGCGCAAATTCGGCGGGTTCTGGCTCCTGGAAAATCCGGAGGAGCACTGCCCGGCCGGCTTCTCCCTGCTGGGCCCAGACTGGGAGGAGCTCGATGAAAGCACCTTCCTGACCCTGCTCCGCGAAAGACCGCGGGCCCGGATCAAGCCGCTGCTTCTGGATCAGCGCTTTACCGCCGGCCTGGGCAATATCTACACCGACGAAAGCCTCTTCCGGAGCGGGATCCATCCCTGCCGCCGCGTCTCCACCCTCGACCGGGCAGAGAGCGCCCGGCTCTACCGGACCATCCGCGAGGTGCTGGCCCGGGGGATCGCCTGCGGCGGCACTACCACCCGCGACTATCGCGACGCTCGCGGCGCCGCCGGCTCCTTTCAGAATTTCCTCACCGTGTACGGGCGCAAGGGCGCACCCTGCCCCCGCTGCGGCCGCCCCATCGAGCGCACTGTTGTCGCCGGCCGCGGCACCCATCTCTGCCCACACTGCCAGAGGTAACCCCTGCTGCCCCGGCTGCGGGGCCTCCCCACCGCCAAGACTGCTCCCCCCGACCGGCAGATTTCCGTTTGATGAGATCCGCTGCCAATCCCGGGGAAAAAGTCCGGCCGGTGATCTTCTGCCGATCCATGATCGGTTTCATGCTTCATCCCGGTCTGCAGCCGCTTTGCCCGGAATATATAACGATCATAACCTTAACCGGAGAACCGATCTCACCGGGCCCGCCCCTCACTTTTGGGCGGGGTCCTTCATATGATAGGAGGGTGATATTGCGGGGAGGTGAGGCGGGGTGTCCTGGGCGCTTCTGTTGCTGCTGGCGCTGGCGGTAAGCATCGACGGTTTCACGGTGGGTTTTTCCTGCGGCCTGCGCCAGCTGGAGATCCCGCCCGCCTCCCTGCTGGCGATCAGCCTTCTCTCCGCTGCCGCCGTGGCCTGCTCCATGCTCGCCGGAAGCGGGGCGGCGCAGCTGCTCCCGCTCCGCTTTATCTCCGCCTTCGGCGGGGTGCTGCTGGTCCTTCTGGGGCTCTATATCATCGGGGAGCATCTGGCCGGGGCCCGCTCCGGCCCGGCAGGGGATAGGGAGCGCTCCGTTAAAGCCGCGCCTCCGAAAAAGAGCCGCGGCTTTATCACCCTGCTGCAGCGGCCCGAGGAGGCTGATCTCGATCGCTCCGGAACGCTGAGCGTGAAGGAGGCCCTGCTGCTGGGCTCCGCCCTGGCCGCCGACGCCTTTGTCGCCGGTTTCGGCGCCGCTCTTATCGGTTTGCCCTTCCTGCCGACAGTTCTCGCTGTCGGGCTGACCAAATTGGCCCTTCTGCCCCTGGGCGCCGCCTGCGGGCGGATCGCTTTCCGGGGAGTGAATCTTCCCCATACCGCCCTGTGGGGTGGTGCAATTCTAATTATTATTGGTATAATAAATCTGTTCCAGATCTGAGAAGGGCGAAAGGGGCGGCCTTGGATGATCATTGTCGGGTTGACCGGGGGAGTGGCTTCGGGGAAAAGCACTGTTGCCCGCATGCTTAAGCAGAAGGGCGCCTTGCTTCTCGATGCGGACCGCATTGCCCGGGAGGTCGTCCTGCCCGGAGAAGCAGCCTGGTCGGAGATCATCGCCTGGCTCGGGCCGGCCATCGCCGGCCCGGATGGCGCTATCGACCGCGGGCGGCTGGGAGAGCTGGTCTTTGCCGATCCCGAAGCGCGGCAGCGGCTCAATGCCATTGTCCACCCGCGGGTTATCGAGACCTTCGTCCGGCGCACCGGGGAGATCGAGGACCGCCGCGGTGATGCGGTGCTGATCTACGATGTGCCGCTCTTGATCGAGTCGCGGATGGATCGCCTGGTCGATCTGGTGGTGGTGGTCTATCTGCCGGAAGAGATCCAGCTTTTGCGCCTGCAGGGACGGGACAACCTTTCCCGGGAGGCGGCTCTTGCCAGGATGCGTGCCCAGCTCTCCCTGGAAGAGAAAAGGGCCCATGCGGATATAATCATCGACAACCGCGGCAGTCTTGGCGAGACTGCGCGCCAGGTTGATCGGCTCTGGGAAAAGCTCCAGGATCGCCTGAAAAGTTGAGCCATGAACAGAAGATAAGGTGGTGAAAATGCTGCGCCGGATCTACTATCTCCTGGCCTTTATCCTGCTTTTTGGATTGACCTGCTACCTTCTGACCAGCCCCCGGCTGGCCCGGCTGTTCCATCCCCTGCCCTACCGGGCCGAGATCGGCGCCGCTGCGGCGGCCCAGGGGCTCGATCCCTTCTTTATCGCTGCGGTGATCCGGACGGAGAGCAGCTTCCGGGAGACTGCGGTCTCCTCCGAGGGCGCCCGGGGTCTGATGCAGCTGCTCCCCTCCACCGCGGAGTGGATCGCCGCCCAGAACGGCGAGAACGATTTTCATCCCGACAGGCTCTTCGAACCCCGCTACAATATCATCGCCGGCACCCGCTACCTGGCCGACCTGCTGCGGCAGTTCGAGGGCAACGAGGTGGCGGCGCTGGCCGCCTACAACGGGGGGCGGGGCCGGGTTCAGCGCTGGCTGGAAGAAGGGCTCTGGGACGGCAGCGAGGCCGCTCTGGCCCGGATCCCCTTTGGCGAGACCCGCGCTTTTGTCAAGCGTGTTCTGAAAAATTACCGGTCCTACCGGGAACTCTATGATGAAGATCTTTTTGTCACCGGTGCGGCGGAACCGCTGCAGCGGGCTGCATTCGCCCGCGGCCAATTGCCGCCGAAAATTCAATGAGAAGCTGTTCACAGGAGGAGAACCAATGTATAAAGTTACTTTGATCCGGGGCGACGGCATCGGTCCTGAAGTGGTTGCTGCTGCGGTAGCGGTGGTGGAGGCTTCCGGCGTTGCCATCGCCTGGGAAGAGGCTCTCGCCGGAGAGGAAGCCCTTGAAAGATGCGGCACCCCCCTTCCCGAGAAGACCCTCGCCTCGCTGCGAGAAACAGGAGTCGGCCTGAAAGGACCGCTGACCACACCGATCGGCTCGGGTTACCGCAGTATCAATGTAGCCCTGCGCAAGGCGCTCGATCTCTATGTCAACCTGCGCCCGGCAAAGAGCTACCCCGGAGTCAGATCGCTGTACCGGGATATCGATCTGGTGGTGGTCCGTGAAAATACCGAGGATCTTTACGCCGGGGTGGAGCATATGGTCGGCCCTGATGCCGCCGAGAGCATCAAGATCATCACCCGCAGAGCCTCGGAGCGGATTGTCCGCTACGCCTTTGACTATACCCGCCGGCAGGGCCGCCGCAAGATTACCGCGGTGCATAAGGCCAATATCCTGAAATTGAGCGACGGGCTTTTTCTGGAGGCGGCCCGCACCGTGGCCGCACAGTATCCTGCCATCGAATTTGAAGAGCGGATTGTGGACAATATGGCGATGCAGCTGGTGCAGAAACCCCACCTGTACGATGTCATGGTCATGCCGAATCTCTACGGGGATATCCTCTCCGATCTCTGCGCCGGGCTTATCGGAGGGCTGGGGGTGGCCCCCTCGGCCAATATCGGCGACGGGACAGCCCTCTTTGAGCCGGTCCACGGCAGCGCCCCGAAATATCGGGGAAAGGATCAGGTTAATCCGACGGCAACGATCCTCAGTGCCGCCTTGATGCTGCGCCATCTCGGTGAGGAGAAGGCCGCCCTCGGGATCGAGAAGGCCGTTGCCGCGGTGTTGCGGGAGGGGCAAACGGTGACCTATGACCTCGGCGGCAGCGCCGGGACGGCCGCCATGGGCCGCGCCATCGCTGCAGCGGTATCGGCGAACCGCTGATCGATAGAAGGGCCGCCCTCCGGCGCCGGCAGAGCCGGACTGCCGGAGAGCGGCTTTTCAAAGTTGAGCCTTACCGGTCGTCGCTCCGGTAAGTCGGGGTATTCCCCTGCGGAACCTTTTTCTGGGGAACCTTCTTTTTATCCTTCCCGGGCAGCTCTACCGCCAGCTCCCGGGCCGCCTCCTCGCGGTATTTCTCCACTTTCCGGGGATCGAGCTCCTTGTTTTGCTGTTGTCCTCGATCGGATCTCTTGGCCATTGTTTTTCCCTCCTTTCTGCTAACTCCCCTGCTCTATTTTCTGCTTTAGCAGCCCCACTTATCCCCCGGTGGTATAATTGCCTTCCTCATTCTGCAAACTAAAGGCAAAGCAAAACGAGGTGAGGGCGGATGAACGAAATCGAGGAAGGCAGGCTGGTCGGCCTGGGCTATGCAGCGATCAAGTACGGTGCCTGGTTGATCGGACTGATTGTGGTGCTCTTTTTCCTGTCCCGGTATCTGTTTCCCTTCATTCAATCGCTTTTCTAGAAAGGGTTGCTGCGCCGATGATTGCTGAGGCAACACTCCGGGCGGCAGCGCTTACCGACGGTGGAAAGGGGGGAAACAGAAGGTGATGACTTTTCATGTGATCCATGTTGTGGTCGGGCTCTGGCTGGCCCTGGTCAACGTGACCAATATCCTTGCGCCAACCACCCTTTCCTGGAACAACCTGATCCTGGGTTTGATTATCGCCGGCTACAACGTCTATTATCTATTTGCCCAGAAGCATGTTGATGTTCAGTCCTGAATAAGCCGGTTGTCCGGTCTACTGCAAGGGCCTCTGTCCTGCTGAAGAGGCCTTTTTCCTGCGCAAAGATCCTTAAGGCTGCGCCCCCAAGGTGACAGGTGTGGCCGGGATCTCGCTTTTTCAGCTTATCCTGAGCCTCTCCTATCATCCCGTGCCTCTTTTTGTCATCCCGTGCCCCTTTTTTGTCATTCAGTGCCTTTTTTTGTCATCCTGAGCGGAGCGAAGGATCTCGGGAATAAAATTGCCGGTGGGGCAAGAGGGCCATCTCCCCCTCCCCCTTCGAGGGGGGAGGGCCGGGGTGGGGGTGTCTGGTTTATGTTCGCCAAAGCCCCGGTCTTTTCGGTTGGTTCATTCCTCTCCAAACGATGGAAAAGCGCAAAGATCCTTCGGGCTACGCCCTCAGCATTCCTGTAATGGTTTAAACGAGGCTTGACCAAAAATTGACCTCCTGGTACAAAGGTCTTAGGAAAAAAAATACCAATATACCGGAGGTCAATGATTATGAGCAAGAGAACAAAAAATCTTTATCGGGTTCGTGAAAGCCGTACTGTGATCGTAGGCGTTGATATCGCCAAGAAAACCCACTGGGCCAGATTGATTGACAACCACATGGGCATCGAGATAGGCACCGCTTTCAGCTTTAAGAATAGCACAGAAGGGTTTACCCGTCTACTTGGTAAAGTAACCCAGGCTCAAAAGAAAGTGGATGCAAAAAAAGTCATTGTAGCCATGGAACCATCGGGGCATTACTGGAAGCCACTGGCCAGTTATCTGCTCAAAGCAGGGCTGGAGGTAGTGATTGTAAACCCGTACCATGTAAAACAGCAGAAAGAACTAGATGACAATTCTCCAACCAAAAATGACCGCAAGGACGCTTTGATTATTGCCACATTGACCTGGGAAGGCCGTTTTTCCAAGTGCTATCTACCCACGGGAAACTGGGCAGAACTACGAGGATATGCCATGATGAGGCAGCAGCAAAAACGAAAGCTAAACGCCCCCTTAAACAATCTGGTGGCCATCCTGGATGAATACTTCCCTGAATATCAAACCATCTTTAAAGACCTTTTAGGGAAGGCCTCGTTGCATGTCCTGACGCATCTGCCCTTTCCAGATGATGTTGTAAAGCTAACCAAAGAAAAGTTGTCCCGGGAGCTCAAAAGTGCCACCAGCAACAGGGTTGGAGAGAAAAGAGCAGCTTTACTGCTAAACAAAGCTAAAGCATCGATTGGTGCCAAGGAAGGACTCACGATGGCCCGTCTGCGCCTTTTTCAGTGTCTGGAAGAGATATTCTTTTACCAACAACAGCTGGCCGTAACTGAAGCTGCTATGGCTGATGCTTTAGAAAAAAGCGGCATGGCGAAAAGCCTTTTAAGCATCAAGGGTGTAGGGGTCGTTACTGCGGCAAGCTTTCTAGGCGAAACGGGCGATCTGAGCCGTTTTGAAAGCTGGCGACAGGTCCGGAAACTGGCCGGATTTAACCTCATCGAAAACAGCTCCGGTGAACGAAAAGGAAAAACAGGCATATCAAAGCGCGGTCGGCCGATATTAAGAAATATTTTGTATCGCGCAGCCCTAGTTATGGTCGCCCATAACCCGGAATTCAAAGCATTACACCAGCATTTCAAAACCCGAGAGAAGAACCCTTTAAAGGGCAAGCAAGCATTGGTGGTAATTGCCTGTAAATTGTTAAGGGTGATGTTTACCCTGGCTAGAGAAAACCGCCTCTACGATCCGGAAAAGGTACTAGGAGAATACCGGCAACAACAGCTAAAGATAGCAGCTTAGAGCGCCAAGCCAAGCGAATAATCTTGGGTGGGGTGAGCCTGACTGTCATCCTCAGGGCATGACCCTGTTACTCAGTAAAGGCACCCCACCCGCTCCCATAAAGCTGAACGAAGGAATGTTAGGGCATAGACCCTGAGAGAGATGATAGGGTCAGCAGGGAGCGATAAGTGGGCAGACCACCCAAGATAATTTCAAAAAGGCTGATAAACATAGATACTCAAAGAATGAACTCAAAAAGTTGAGATAGGATGACAGGGCGGTACTGCTCAGGATGGCAGGGTGGTACGGTTAAGAGCACAAAGACCACACCAGAGGGAACAGCCCAGATTTGTCATCCCAAGTGGCAAAGCCCCCTCCCTGTCATCCCAAGGGGCAAAGCCCACTCCCTATCATCCTGAGGGCGCAAAGCCCCCTTTTGTCATCCTGAGGGCGCAGCCCGAAGGATCTCCGCATTGCTCTACCGTAACACTGAAACCGCAACTCTCGGGAAGAACAAACACTCACTGTTAAACCCGGCTATCTTCTGCCGAAAGCCGCTCTTCCTCTACCAGGCTGTTCGGAAAACCGGGCAGCAATGACCGGAGCAGCTCTCCAACCTCTTCCGGGGAGGGATGCCATCCCGGTGTGCTGATCGTCTTCAGGAGCCGCTGCAGCTCCATCTCGCCGCCGTTGTAGTTATTGGGCCCAGCAACAAAGATACTCTGGTGAAGGGTGGTCTCCATCTCTTCCTCTCCGGTCAGAAGCTCTTCGGAAAGCTTTTCCCCGGGGCGAATCCCGGTAAAGACAATGGGGATCTCCCCGTCAGGCTGGTAGCCGGCCAGGCGGATCATCCGCCGGGCCAGGGACAGGATCTTCACCGGCTCGCCCATATCGAGGATAAAGATCTCGCCCCCCCGGGCCAGGGCCCCGGCCTGGATCACCAGCTGCACCGCCTCCGGTATGGTCATGAAGTAGCGGACCATCTCAGGATGAGTTACCGTAACCGGCCCCCCCGCAGCGATCTGCTTCTTGAACAAAGGGACCACGCTTCCCCGGCTGTCCAGCACATTGCCGAACCGGACCGCCGCAAAGCAAGTTTGGCTGCTCCGGGCCAGCTGCTGCACCACCATCTCGGCGATCCGTTTGCTCGCCCCCATGACGCTGCTCGGGTGAACGGCCTTGTCCGTCGAAACCAGGATAAAGGCCTCGGCAGCATGATCATGGGCCGCCCGGGCCGCATTGAAAGTTCCCAGAATATTATTCTTGAGCGCCTCTGCAGGATACTGCTCCATCAGGGGAACATGCTTGTGCGCAGCCGCATGAAAGACCACCTCGGGACGGTATCGCTGAAAGATCTCGTTTAAAGGGGCCGCCTCCCTGACATCGATGATCACCGGGATG
>JAAZPS010000191.1 GCA_012797095.1 Bacillota bacterium
CACTGTTATCCTAAATGGTGCAGCTGCCCCACTGTCATCCTGAGGGCGCAGCCCGAAGGATCCCGGACGGGACGGTGGGGAGCCATGATCTGCTGCAAGCCCGGCCGACCCCCCGGCCATATTTCCGTCTCCGCAGCGGCCAGCACTTCCCCGGTCAAAACAGCAGCGGTCCGAACACGACTTTTCCCGCAGCTGCCGTGCCGGTATCTTCCAGATGGCTTTTGCTGGCGGTGAGGCCTGATTCCAACATCTATTCAAGGACAGAGCCGGATCGCCCTCCCGTCGGCCTGAACGGTTCAACCTTTCTTCGGCTTGAATCTATCGGGCGGAAAAGGTGTGGAGTCTGACAGCTGATCCTGGCGTATGGGGATTTTGAACTGCTGTCTCCCTGGTCCGGGGTCATCGCCCCACCTGTCCACCGGCCAAGGCCCCGCCTCCACGGCCGGTTTCAAGGATCAGGAACTGTCCCGGCAGAAGGGGGCGTTTTTGGGCCCCTTTACTCGCCCCATCTTCTGCTTCGGCGGGCCTGCTTTTGGCTGCAGTTTCCCGGCCGCCGTAGCGCGCTGCTTCCGAATTCAAGATTTCAATGCCGTGGGGGCACTGCGGGGTCAGCGTGCTCCGGCCCAGGTTTGCCAGGGCGATGATCGTTTTTCCCCCGCCTTCCCGGGTGATCCTGACGAGACGCGATTCCCGGTCGACCCTGACGGCGGTACCGTTTTTATCCGGAATTTTCAAGGCGGGATGCTCCCGGCGCAGGGCGATAAGATCGCGGTAAAAGTGGAAGATCCGCTGCTGGAACGGTCGCCATTTTCCGCGGGGGGTTAGCCGGGAAGCCGAGAAGGTGGCCTCGTTTTCGGGATCGGGGAGATCATCCCATCCGAAAGCGGCGAACTCCTCCCGCCGCCCCCTGACCACCGCTTTTTTCAGCTCCGGATCCTGATAATCGGTAAAGAAAAGAAAGGGGTTTTCCTCGGCGTACTCTTCGCCCATGAAGAGCATCGGAATATAGGGGGCGGTGAAGAGCAGCCCTGCTGCCGCCTTCAGGTAAGGAAGATCAACCAGCCGGGAAAGCCTTTCTCCGCGGGCGCGGTTGCCGACCTGATCGTGGGTCTGGATCGCCACGACGAAGCGGGAACCCGGAATGGCGGCGGCGTCACTGCCCCGGTTCATTTTCCAGAAGCGGGAATACTCTCCGGTATAGAGATAATTGCGGTAGACTTTCTCCAGCCCTTCTATCCCTCCGTAATCCTGGTAGTAACCCTCGCTTTCGCCGGTGAGTGCGGTGTGGACGGTATGGTGAAAATCGTCCATCCACTGGGCATCAAGCCCGTAGCCACCTTCCACAACCGGCTTGACCACCCGGATATCATTGGCGTCGGTTTCAGCGATGATGGCGATGCGGCGCCCGAGATCTTGTTCCAGCTCCCGGGCTGTTGCAGCGATCTCCTCCAGGATATGGGGCCGGCTTTGATCGTGGATGGCATGAACGGCATCGAGCCTGAGCCCATCAAAATGATAGCGCTCGATCCAGTGGCGGACGCTTTCCAGAACCATTCGCCGCGCCGCAGGGCACCCTGTGTCGTCAAAATTTACGGCATCTCCCCAGGGCGTTTCATACTTATCGGTAAAATACGGCCCAAATCGACCGAGGTAGTTTCCTTCGGGACCGCAGTGGTTGAAGACAATGTCCAGGATCACGGCCAGGCCCTTGCCGTGGCAGCGATCGATGAGCTGTTTCAGCTCATCGGGGCAGCCGTAGTTATGGTTGACGCTGAAAAGATTGACCCCGTCGTAACCCCAGTTCCAGCGGCCGGGGGTTTGCGTTAGCGGCATCAGCTCAAGGGTGTTGATTCCCAATTCTAGCAGGTGATCCAACCTTTCCTCGATACCCTTGAAGGTGCCCCCGGCGCTGAATGTACCCGGATGCAGCTCGTATAGCAGAGCCTTTTCCCATTCGATCCCTTCCCATCCACCGTCGTTCCAGCGATAGGTAGCGTGGTCGACTACCTGCGAAAAACCGTGCACCCCTTCGGGCTGGTAATGGCTGCAGGGATCAGGGAAGGCGCCTCCCCCCGGCCCCTTTAGCAGAAATTTATAGCGCAGCTCCAGACCGCGCCCCTCAACCACGGCGTGATAAAGGTGTCCGCCGGCACGCTCCAGCGGGATCTCCTCCGTAAGCCCGCCCGACTCCAGAAGCAGTGATATTTCCGGTCCGTTGGCATAAACATTGAATTCGACCCTGCCCTTTGTTCTTTCGCGAATAGAAGCACCCAGGCATTCCATACTAAGTAATATAACCGAAAAAGAGAGCTTCATGAGTATCCGGCAGGGCCCCCGACAGCGGGGTTGATTTCGAGGAAAGAGGTGGCCTGGATGGAGCTGGTCAAGTTGGATGAAAAGAGGTTTGCCGATTACCTGCCCCTGATGGATCGGGAGGCGATCGAGGAGATCAATTATCTTTCCGATGAACTGAAGGGTAAGCGGATGGCGATGATCAATGCAACCGCTTTCGGGGGAGGGGTGGCGGAAAAACTGTCTGCCCTGCTGCCCTTGCTCAAGGATCTGGGGCTCAAGGTGGACTGGTGGGTCATGGATGGAAGCGATGATTTTTTTCAGGTGACAAAACAGTTCCACAACTGCCTGCAGGGGCAGGAAGGGAGTCTGGCCGGTGCGGATATCGAGGTGTACCTTCATCAAACCAGGCTGAATGCCGCTTTCATGGAGGAATGGAATTACGATTTTGTCATCTGCCACGATCCCCAGACAGCGGCCCTGATCGATTATCGTGACAGCACCCAGCATCGGGGCAGATGGGTCTGGCGCTGCCATATCGATACCTCTTCTCCCAATCCGGAATACTGGGATTTTATCTACCGTCATATCCGGAGATACGACGCGGTCATCTTCACGATGTCCGATTTTGTCGGTGAAGGGGTCGGTCTGCCGAACCTGACCCTGATCACACCGTCAATCGATCCCTTGAGTCCCAAAAATAGAGCGTTTGAGCCCGCAGAGGCTGCCGCGGTGATCCGCCGTTTCGGTGTGGAGCTGGACCGACCGCTCATTGTTCAGGTGTCGCGGTTTGATCCCTGGAAGGATCCGCTGGGGGTGATCGAGGCCTACAAGATGGTTAAAAAAGAGTTTCCCAGCGTTCAACTGGCCCTGGTCGGCTCGATGGCGACCGATGATCCGGAGGGGTGGGATTATCTTTATCATACCCTCCGCCGGGCCGGAGAGGATTACGATATCAAGGTGGTGACCAATTTCAATGGGATCTCCAGCCTGGAAGTAAACGCCTTTCAGGCGGCTGCGAATATCGTGCTGCAAAAATCGCTGCGCGAGGGTTTCGGTTTAACTGTAAGTGAAGCACTCTGGAAAGGGACGCCGGTTATCGGCGGCCGGGTCGGCGGGATCAGGTTGCAGATTGAAGACGGGGTCAACGGCTATCTGGTCGAGACAGTGGAGCAGTGTGCCGAACGGATCCTGACCCTTTTGCGCAATCCGGCGCTGGCCCATGATTTTGCGGCCATCGGAAAGGAGAAGGTGCGGCGAGAATTTTTGCTTCCAACGAACGCCCTGGCCTATCTGCGCCTGCTGCACAAGCTCAATTTTCTGCCCTGAGCGGTGCGTGAAGCTGATAATTAACCGATCAAACCTCTTCAAAATTTCACCATTTATATGGTTATTTAAATTTTCAGGCTAAATTACTGAAAAACAGGTCAAAAAACTTATAAAATTTGATATAATAAGAGAAGTTGGGTGCTCCCTGGTCGTATTCAGGATTGCGGACAAGGAGGAATATAATGATCTTAAGAGACAAGATTATCAGCCGGGCTCAGGGTGAGGGAAGAGCCTATCTCATGGAACATGAATGCAAGGAGATATTGGAAAAACAGGGGTTGTCCACGACCGGTGCTTCTGCAGTTCAGACACGTGAGGAAGCGGTAGAGTTAAGCAGCCGGATCGGGTATCCGGTGGTCTTGAAGGTGCTGTCGCCGGAGGTGGTCCATAAATCCGATGCCGGCGGCGTTAAATTGAACCTTAAAAGCGCTGCCGAGGTTGAGCGCGCCTTTGATGAAATTGAGAGGGCCTTCGCCGGTAAAAAACTGGCCGGTGTGGCTGTGCAGAAGATGGCCTCACCCGGCCTGGAGGCGATCATCGGCGTGAACCGGGATCCCACCTTCGGCCCGGTGCTCATGTTTGGCCTAGGCGGGATCTTTGTTGAAGTGCTGAAGGATGTTTCCTTCAGAATTTTACCGGTGACCGGCAAGGATATTGATGCCATGCTCAGGGAGATCCGCGGCTATACCCTGTTGAAGGGTTACCGGGGCCGATCGGTGGATCTGCCGGCGCTGAAAGAACTTCTGCTCAAGGTATCCGAGCTGGTGCTCTGTTATCCGGAAATAAAGGAGCTCGATCTCAATCCGGTTTTTCTCTATGAAGATGGCAACATCATTGTTGATGCCCGG
>JAAZPS010000192.1 GCA_012797095.1 Bacillota bacterium
CGGCCCTGTTTACGGTGATCCGGTGGAGATGGACCTGGTCCTGGCGGGGCGGGATATGGTTGCCCTCGATACGGTGGCCGGGCTGATCATGGGGTACCGACCGGAAGAGGTTCCGACGACAGTTCTCGCTGCCCGGATGGGTCTGGGGAGCGCTGCGCTGAGCGGGATTGAAATTGCCGGTTTGCCGTGGAAAACGGTGCGGCGCCGGTTCAAACGCTGTTCGGAATCGGAAATATTGCAGGAAGCTCCTCCCGGTTCTCTGCAGATCGGTGCAGATACCTGCAGCGGCTGCCTCAACACGGTTATCTCGGTGCTTGTCGAGCTGAAGGCGCGGGACGCCCTCGCTGCCCTTGCCGGGCGGACCATTGTGACCGGTACTTCCCCGAAGGAGCCGCCGCCCGGGCAGCCTCTTTATGTGGGCAACTGTGCCCGGCAGGGGGGGCGGCGCCGGAACAGCGTTCCCGGATGCCCTCCCGAGAATAGCTGGATCATCGATCTGATCCTGGAAGACCGTTGAACGGCGGGCTTATTCGGCGTTTTTCAGGGCCGGCCGGGTTTTTTGCTGTTCAAACTTTGTCTTCAAGCGGTTGATCCGGTGCTGCAGTGCTGCGGGATGTAAGGGGCTGCTGTAAGGGCTGCCGCCCCGGCGGTGTGATCCGGCCAGGGCGCGGCTGCTCCAATGGAGAGCAGTCCGGTAATCGCGGACCCGGTGCTCGTAATATTTAGCCAGTTCAACGCAGGCCTCCGGGTGATTATTTTCCCGGCCAGCCAGCTCCTGCCACAGGGTCGCCGCTTCGGCCCATTCCCCGTGCCGCTTGTGGATCAGGGCCCGCTGCAGGAGCGCTGCCTGCCCCAGGGCGCCGCCGGAAACCTGGCAGTAATAGCCCTGGGCTTTCTCGATATGACCCGCTTCGTGGTACAGCCTTCCCAGAGCATAGCTTTCCGCCGGATGCGCCGGTCTTTCCGAAGCAGCGGTGAAGGCGATCCGGCCGAGCAGGCCGGCCATGGAGAGAATATCGTAGACATTGTGCTCGAATACCTTGCGCAGCCGGCCGGTTTCGCCGTGGCGGAGATAGCTGAAATAGACCCCGGGGATCTCCGCGCCGGGGATGTCGTCACTACGCTGAAAACCGAGAAGGGACTCCTCCAGAAAGGAAAGCCGGCGGGAGGGGAAACGCTTGCGCCAGAGGCTGCGCGCGCAGATCAGCAGATCAAGATGCTCGCGCGGTGCTGTTTGGGGAGTTTTTCGGAGCATCTGGCGGGTCTGGATCAGGGGGAGGTCAAAAGCCTTCCCGTTGAAGGTGACCAGGCCGTCAAAGGGAGCGGCAAAGGCGGCGAAATGATGCAGCATCGCCCTCTCTTCGGCAGGATGACGCAGAAAATACTGCCGGATGTTGAAAGATCCCTGCGACAGCCAGCCCAGGCCGATCATGAAAACCCAGGTGCCGGTGCCCCCGGAAAGTCCGGTTGTTTCGATATCGAGAAAAAGGTAGCGCTGCGGATCCAGCGCCTGGAGGCTGTGGTCGCGCGCCGGCAGGGAAAGATCGCTGCCGTAGCAGTCCAGACTCTTTCCCAGGGTATAATCGCCGTGCTGCTGTTCCAGCGGAAAGGAAAGCTGCCGCAGGTAACAGCAGCCGGAGGCGGTCCGCTCCTGGCTCTCCTCTCCCGGGAAGAGAAAGCGCTCTTCCCGGAGGCGATCTTCCGGAGGGCTTACCGCCGGCTGCGCCGGAGCCAGCTCCCCGGAGCGCCGCAATCTTTCCAGGCGGGAGCGCAGTTTATCCCTCATCCAGAACCACCTCCAGCAGCTTCCGGGCATATTCTTTGCTGTTTGGCTCACCCTTTTCGGCTGCGCCAACGCAGGAGGGGCAGCCGCTGCTGCAGCGGCAACCGGTGATCGCCGCAGCGGCGGCGCGAAAGATCTCCCGGTAGATCCGGAAAAGCTGCTCGCTGTAACCGACCCCCCCGGGGAAATTATCATAGATGTACAGGGTCGGTGCTCCGGTAAAGGGGGCCTTGATCTGGCCCACTGCGCGCAGATCCCGGGGATCGCTCATCACGAAAAGCGCGGCAATCTGGGGGATCAGGTTGGCCAGACCGGTCAGCCCTGCTTCGATCTCCGCCGGGGCGAGTCCGCCGAGCCTCTCCGGGGGAAAGGAGATCCAGAAGGCGGTTGTATGCATCTCCGTTTCAGGCAGGTTCACCGGACCGTGGCCCAGATTCTCATGGGTATTGAAGCGAATCTTCTTGAACATGGAGACAAGTGCGTTGATCCGCACCTCACCCCAGAAGCGGCCGATCCTCCCTGACTCGCCGGCCAGGGTATCGAGCACCTTCAGATCGACAGAAAGGCTGGCATCGGTGAAGTAGTTCACCTCGACCCGCCGGACATAGGCCTTCTTTTCGGCAAAATCAAGCTTCTCCACCTGGTACTGGCGGCCGCCGTGGATATAGATCGCCTCCTCGTGAACCAGCATCGGCGCACTGAAGCGGTCCACCTCACCGATAACCCGGCGCTGTGATTCGCTCGTATCGATGATCACCACATTTTCGCGGGCAGCGCTGCGCAGCGAGATCTCCTCGGCCGGATAGGCATCCTCCATCCAGTGATAGCGGTCGCCTTCCCGGAAGAGGACCCCCTCATCGCTGAGAAATTCGAGGATCCCTTCCACCGCGGCCTCTCCGAAAGGTTCAGTTACGTTGAAGGGCAGCTCGAAAGCGGCGCAGCGGAGGTGGTTGGTCAAGATGATCAGGTTGTCCGGATTGATCAGGGCCCGTTCGGGGGTGCGGCCGAAAAAATAGTCAGGGTTGTTCACAATATACTGGTTCAGCGGGGCGCTGTTGGCCACCAGGATCCCCAGTGAGATGCCGCTGCGTCTTCCGGAGCGTCCCGCCTGCTGCCAGGTGCTGGCGATGGTTCCGGGATAGCCGTTCATGAGGCAGGCTTCCAGCTCCCCGATATCGATGCCCAGCTCCAGGGCATTGGTGCTGACCACGGTTCTGACGGTCCCCTCGCGCAGCCCTGCTTCGATGGAGCGGCGCTCCCGCGGCAGGTAACCGCCGCGGTAACCGCGGATGCCGCTGTCCTGGCCGGGTCGCTCCTTCCATTCCTGCTGCAGGTAGGTCAGCAGAAGCTCCACCCCGAGGCGGCTGCGGGTAAAGACGATCGTCTGCACCTTCCGGTGGTAGAGCTCCCTTGCCAGCCGCCGCGTCTCCAGGAGAGCGCTGCGCCTGATACCCAGCTCCCGATCGACTACCGGGGGATTGTAAAAGATAAAATGTTTCTCCGCCCGGGGCGCTCCGCTCCGTTCGATCAGCGTGACCGGCTCCTCGATGAGGGCCCCGGCCAGCTCGGCGGGATTGGCGATCGTCGCCGAGCAGAGGATGAAAAGAGGGGCTGCCCCGTAGAAACGACAGATCCGCTTCAGCCGGCGGATCACATTGGCCACATGGCTGCCAAAAACACCGCGGTACTGGTGCATCTCATCGATGACCACAAATTTAAGGTTCTGGAACAGCTTTACCCATTTGGTATGGTGCGGCAGGATCCCCGTATGGAGCATATCGGGATTGGTGACCACGATATGGCCGCTTCTCCTGATCGCCTGGCGCAGTCCCGGGGCGGTGTCGCCATCATAGGTCTGAGTGCGCAGATCGATTTTCATTCCACCCGCCAGCGCTTTCAGCTCGGCAACCTGATCCTGGGAAAGCGCCTTTGTTGGAAAAAGATAGAGGGCGCGGCTGTCCCGCTCCTCCAGATAACCGTTGATCACGGGGATATTGTAGCAGAGAGTCTTTCCCGAGGCCGTCGGCGTGACCACGACCAGATTCTCTCCCCGGGACGCTGCCTCGACAGCGGCAGCCTGATGGGAATAGAGCCGTTCGATCCCCCGGCGGCGCAGCGCTTCCTGCAGCTGCGGCTTCAGGGAAACCGGAAACCCGGCGTAGGCGCCGGCTTGCGCCGGCAGCCTTTCCCAGCGGGTCACATTGGCGGTGAAAGCAGGATCCCCCTGCCAACGGGTGAGCAGCTCTTTCAAAGCAGACATGATGATCATAGGCCTCCAGAATCAAGATTAATTATTAATTCGCTGCCGCAGCCGGAAACCCTACCAGAGCTGCCACAGGGAGCGGGGGTATAGGTGCAGGGCAAAAGTGCCACGAAAACTCGGTTAAAGAAATAATGCGACCGATCTTCATTCGAGACAGAGCAGCTCTATCCGTAACCGCAAAGAAATTCCTTAATGCCATATTTACGGGGTTTTTCGGTTTACAGAAATCGGTTGAAATGATGAGTCAAAGTCACCGTCCCCTTGACTCATCAATGTCCCGGCCGGGCGGTGGGGTGGAGCTGTTTTGCTACGGCTTCTTTGCGATCAGGCCGGGCCGCTCGAGGTAAAGGAGCAGCATGGAGATATCGGCCGGGGTAACCCCCTCCATCCGGGAGGCCTGGCCCACAGTGTCGGGCCGGGCCCGGGCCAGCTTTTGCCGCGCTTCGGCCGAAAGATGGACCGCTCTTTCGTAGTCGAACCCCGGGGGGATCTTCTTCTCGTGGTGGCGGGCCGCTCTTTCCACCGCCCGCTGCTGTTTTTGAATGTAGCCGCTGTATTTGACCTGGTTTTCCACCTCGCTGATCGTTCCGGGTGCCAGCGGGGGCGGCTCGATCCCTGCAAAATCGAGCAGTTGGCGGTAGCCGATCTCGGGCCGGCGGAGCAGCTCCTCCGCGGTGACAGGGTGCTGCAGCGGCGCAGAACCCCACGCCGCCAGCTGCCGCTCCATCTCGCCTCCCGGCAGAAAGCGGCTTTTTTGCAGGCGCCGCCGTTCGCTGTCGATATACTCCCTTTTTTGCCGGTACAGGTTGCGGCGCTCCTGATCAACCAGGCCGATCCGGCAGCCCAGTTCGGTCAGCCTCAGATCGGCATTATCTTGCCGCAAAAGCAGGCGGTATTCGCTGCGCGAGGTGAAGATGCGGTAGGGTTCCTCCACCCCCCGGGTGATCAGATCATCGATCATCACCCCGATGTAGGACTCGCTGCGCTTCAGAAGCAGCGGCTCCCGGCCGCGGCTCTGCCGGGCGGCATTGATCCCGGCGATCAGACCCTGGGCGGCCGCCTCCTCGTACCCGGTGGTGCCGTTGACCTGACCGGCCAGGAACAGACCGTCGATGAGCCTGCTCTCCAGGGATGGCTTCAGCTGGCAGGGAGGGGCGAAATCATATTCGATAGCATAGGCGGGGCGGATGATCTCCACCCGCTCCAGGCCGGGGATGGTCCGCAGAAAGCGTTCCTGAACAGCGGGCGGCAGGCCGGTGGAAAGCCCCTGCAGGTAGATCTCATCGGTATGGGGTCCCTCCGGCTCCAGGAAAATTGGATGGCGCTCCCGTTCGGCAAAGCGGATAATCTTGTCCTCTATCGAAGGGCAGTAGCGGGGTCCTTTGACCGGGCCGCTGCTGTAGGGCTGTGCTGTTGCCAGGTTTTCCCGGATGATGCGGTGGGTGGCGCGGTTGGTGTAGCCCTGCCAGCAGGGCAGCTGCTCCTGCGGAACCGCCTTGCTCAGGAAAGAGAAGGGCGGGGCCCCGGGATCTCCGCGTACCGGCATCAGTTTGCCAAAATCGATACTGCGCCGGTGCACCCGGGGCGGCGTTCCGGTTTTGAAGCGCTGCAGGGTAAAGCCGAGCTGCTGCATATTCTCTGCAAGGGCAACCGCGGGGAGCAGCCCTCCGGGAGCGAAATCGTGCCCGCGGGTTCCGAAAAAGATCTTTGAACGCAGATAGACTCCACCGGCCAGGATGGCGCTGCGGGCCGGATAGAACGTGCCGCTGTGCCCGCGGACGCCGCTGACCCTGCCCCGTTCAACAGCGATCGCCTCCACCATATCCTCGCGCAGGAAGAGGTCGGGCTCGCGCTCGAGAACGTGGCGCATGCTTTCCCGGTAGCCGGTCCTGTCGACCTGCGCCCGCAGCGCCTGCACCGCCGGTCCCTTTCCCGTATTCAGCAGACGCATCTGGAGCAGGTTGCGATCGGCATTGCGGGCCATTTCACCGCCGAGAGCGTCAATCTCCCGCACCAGATGCCCCTTGCCCGGCCCGCCGAGCGAGGGGTTGCAGGCCAGCACCGCAACCAGATCCAGATTCAGGGATACAAGAAGCGTCCGGCAGCCGAGCCTCGCTGCAGCCAGGGCTGCCTCGCAGCCGGCATGGCCTGCCCCGATCACGGCAACGTCAAATATTTTTTCCTGTTCCGGGGTATAATGTTGCTCCATTGACTTCAACCCAATCTCTGAACTTGTACGGCGCATTGATTATAACTCAGGGCCGGGGGGTGCTTCAAGCAGGGGATCGGTGCTCTCTAGCTCTCGTTCCAGCGGGCCAGCGGGGTGCTCCGCCGGGAAAGACCGCTCAGCACCCGCAGCATCGGCGCGGCCTGGCGGCGTTTATGCTCGGCCCGATCGACCAGGGCGACGACCCGGTTGACCACGGCTGCATCAAAACCCTGTTCGACGATCTGCTCGGGTGAAAAGGCCCGGTCCAGGTAGAGGTTCAGGATGGGATCAAGGAGGCGGTACGGCGGCAGGGAGTCTTCGTCGAGCTGATCGGGGCGCAGCTCGGCGGAGGGGGGCTTGGAGATGGTCCGCTCGGGAATAACCGCTCCGTGGAGCCGGTTGATCATCCGGGCCAGCTCGTAGACGGTCAGCTTGGGCAGATCGGCCAGCACGGCCAGGGCGCCGGCCATATCACCGTACATGGTGCAGTAACCTACCGCCAGCTCGGAACGGTTTCCCGTGGTTAGTAGAAGGCGCCTTTCCCGGTTGGCGACAAGCATCAGGATATTTCCCCGGATGCGGGCCTGCAGATTCTCCTCGGCCAGGTCCATCTCCGGTTTGCCGGAGCGGTTGAGCCTTTCCAGATATGCTTGCAGGAACGGGGTTATCGGGACGGTCTGTGTTTCGATCTCCAGATTTTTTGCCAGGATGCGGGCGTCCTCCAGACTGTGCGGCGGTGAATATGCCGAGGGCAGGAGCATCCCCAGAACATTCTCCGGGCCCAGCGCCTCCGCTGCCAGGGCTGCGGTCACTGCCGAATCGAGCCCCCCGCTCAGTCCCAGAACAGCCTGGCGGAAACCGTTTTTGGTAAAGTAATCCCTGATCCCCACAGAGAGGGCCCGGTGGATGGTGGTGATCGTTTCTGCAGCGGCGGGGCGCTCCTCGGCTGCCGGAACAAACAGTGCTTTGCTGGAAAGGTAGATGATCTCTTCGTCGAAAGAGGCGCCGCGGTGCAGCAGTTCGCCGCGGTTATTGTAAGCCAGCGAGGCCCCGTCAAAAACAAGGTCATCGCTACCCCCGACCAGGTTCACCACCATCAGTGCGCTGCGCCTTCTCCTGGCCAGCGCAGCGGCAGCCTTTTCACGCTGTTCCTGCCGACCGAAACAGTACGGCGAGGCCGCCGGGTTAACCAGCAGCAGCTGCTTCTCCTTGGGGCGCCGCCGCAGCAGTCCCCGGCCCTGCTCGGGCTGCAGGATGCTCTCACCGGTTACAACCGCCATCATCAGCTCACCCCAGCGTTCGTAGGCGCTCCGCCCGCCGGCGGAGAAGTAGCGCTCCTCGTGAAAGGGAGCCCTGTTTTCCAGGGCTGCCTTCGGATAGACGGCGGAGATCATCCCATTTTTCAGCAGGAGAGCGGCGTTGTACAGTCGGCCCTGGAGGCGGTACGGTGTTCCCAGCAGCATCGCCGTGGAGGAGCGTGCCGTCAGCGGCGCCAGCTTCTGCCGGACAAGAGCCTCCGCTTCGGCATTGAAGCTGCTGTAGCACAGCAGATCGCGGGGCGGACCGCCGGCCAGAGCCATCTCCGGAAAGATCACCAGCCCGGCGCCTTTAGCCTGCGCCTCTTCATAGAAACGGCTGATCAAAGCGGTGTTTTTCTTCAGTGCACCGGCGGTTGGGTTGATCTGGGCCAGGGCAAAAAGCATCGTCAGTCCTCCAGTGGGTAACGTTCGCGGCAGGCTGCTCCTGTCCGCAAACGGTCAATAAATAGATTATTCTGGAAGTATTATAGCCTCACCGGGGTTGAAAAGTCAAGTCTTCAGCTGCCCCATTCCCGCAAGCCCACGGGGTCAGGCTTGAATAATTTACTTCTTGGGAAATAACGGGCAATAATGGATCGGGCCATCCGGTCAGGCTTGAAGGGAAGGCCGTGGGGTCAGGCTTGCAGGGCTGAGCGTTTTAAGCGCTATCTTCAGCTTCCAGATTAATGGCTGCAAATTTGGCCGGTTTTGGGAAACTGTCTCTTCTTTCTTTAAGTAAATTATTCAAGCCTGACCCCAGCAGGGAAGGAAGAGGAGGCTGCTGTGGCGAAAACACTCAGCGGTTTAACAGGGTCAGAAGCGGTCACCGCTCCGGGAAGGGGGTTAAGTCTTGAAACCGGCCGGACTTTCCGAAAAAAGAGGTCTCATCCGCCTGGTTACTTCAGTGTTGCTCGTCGTGCTTCTTGGGGCGCTGCTCCTGGCGGGCGGATGGGAGGAGCTGTCCGGCGGAGGATGGGAAGATGGTGCATTTGTTCACCTGCTGCAGCGCCTTGCCGGTCTTGACGAAGGCCGGCTCGCCGCTCCAGCCGGGGGAGCTCTCGAGGTTCACTTTATCGATGTGGGTCAGGGAGATGCCGCGCTGATCAGGACACCGCAGGGCCGGACCATCCTCATCGACGGCGGTCCGGCCGGTGCCGGGGAGGCGGTGCTCCGCTACCTGGCCGGGGAAGCGCTCTCCTCGATCGATCTTCTGGTCGGCACCCATCCCCATGAAGATCATCTCGGCGGTCTGATCGCCGTGCTGGAGAATCTGCCGGTGGGCCGGGTTATCGACAGCGGCCGGATCCATACCTCGCAAACCTACGAGCGCTATCTTACCCTGATCGAAGAAAAAGGGATCCCTTTTGAAGTCGGCCGTGCCGGAAAAACGATTGTGCTGGATCCTTCAATCACGCTGAAGGTGCTTCACCCCGGGGCCGATCCCGGGGGTGGCAATCTGAACAACAGCTCCGTGGTGCTCGGCCTCGCTTACGGAAAGGTGGAATTCCTTTTTACCGGCGATCTGGAAACGGAGGCCGAAACGGAGCTCCTGGAGCGGGGCTTTTGCGCTGCTTCATCAACCGTTCTCAAGGTGGCCCATCACGGCAGCAGCAGCTCCTCCTCCGCGGAATTTCTGGAAACGGTCGCACCGGTTATCGCCGTGATCTCCGCGGGTCGGGATAATTCATACGGCCATCCGCATGCGGAGATCCTTGACCGGCTCACCGGGGTCGGGGCGAGGGTATACCGCACCGATCTGCTGGGGACAATTGTCATCACCACTGACGGGGATACGATCACGATCAAGAGCGAATCCGGTCTCCCCGCTGGGGGCGGGGCGATGCCGGAGGGAAGGGGGTGAACCTGTGCGCGCGGTACTGGATCGGTTTGAAGAAGATAGCGCCATCTTGCTGTTTGGCGACGGCGAACTTTTGGTGGAGTTGCCCAGAAAGTTGCTTCCCCCGGGTGCCGTCGAGGGAGATATCTTAACCGTTTCCTTCGAGATCGATCGCCGGGCCACGGCGGAGCAACGCAGGAAGATTGCCGGACTGCTCGAGCGGCTCAAAGAGGAGCGGTAACGGCGGTTAGGCCGCTGCTCTCCTAATCAAATGCGGCGGCAAGCTCATCGATGAGCCGGGCCAGCGTCTCCCGGGCATCTCCCAAAAAGAGCCGGACATGCTCCATCCGGTAAAGGGGGTTCTCGACCCCTGAATAACCCGGATTCAGGTCCAGATTGAACACCAGGACC
>JAAZPS010000193.1 GCA_012797095.1 Bacillota bacterium
CATCGCTCTTTCCAGCTCCCTGCGCACTGCCGGGTTTTTGGCCACTCCGCCGCTGATGGTGATCTCCTTTTCGAGGCCGACCCGCCGTACCAGGGCCATCACCCGGCCGGCCATGGTCCGGTTGATCCCGGCGGCGACATCGGCCAGGACAGCGCCCCTTTGCAGGTAATGATGGACTTCGGTTTCACAGAAGATACTGCAGCGGTTACTCATCTCGATGACCTCTTTTGATCCGAAGGAGACCGGCCCCAGCTCCTCCATGGAGATGCCCAGGGTCCGGCTCATCACCTCGAGAAAGCGTCCTGTTCCCGCGGCGCACTTGTCATTCATCACAAAATTGACCAGCTCGCCGTCCCGGTCAACCCGGATCACCTTGGCATCCTGCCCGCCGATATCGATGATCGTTCTCACCTGGGGGAGAACCCAGTGAGCACCCTTGCCGTGACAGGATATTTCGCTCATATTCTCCTGCGAAAGCCCCTGTTTCTGGATCTCTTCCCGGCCGTAACCGGTGCTGACGCAGAAAGTAAGATCCTGCAGGGTCATATTCTTTTTCTGCAGGGCACCGACCATGGCCGTGGTGGCCGAGTCAACTGGATTCGGCTTCACCCTGATGCTTTCGTAAGTAAAAATACCCTCGCCGTTGAGAACAACTGCCTGGCATGACAGCGAGCCGACATCGATCCCTCCAAAAAGCATCGTTCTTTCCACCTCCGTCTGTTGTTCTTTCCTGATCATATCTGGTGCTTATCTATTAACTTTTCAACGGGCCGCCCTGCGGCGGCTGCGGCGGCCGCTGCGCTTCCGTTTGCCGGCGATCACATTGTTGACAAACTGCTCCAGCTCTTCCTGAATCACCCCGATGGGGGTCATCGAACGGATCCAGGTATCTCCCTGCAGGCCCAGGGTGGGCACGCCGGTCCTCTTCAGCACCTCGTTGCGGGTCACGGTAAAGGCGCTCCAGGTCTGCTTGCAGGAATGATGACCGCAGTAGACGCAGCCGTCCAGATCCCACTCCTTGACCATATAGATGATATCTTCCGCCCAGCCCCGCGCCATGGAGGGGGCCCCCATCTGCCTGGTCATGACATTCTTCCAGGCCATCTCGATCATGCCGTCCAACATCGTCTCCTTGGAGGTCAGATCGAGAGTCTGTGGAAAAGCCACCTGCAGGGCATCCCCGAAATTGCTGATCCCTTTTTCCTCCATCCAGTCGTAGAAATTCACGGTATCGTACAGATAGCTGAGGTAGGTCCAGACAATGCGGGCGACCTCTTCCCGGGAGCGGTAGTCTGCACTTTCCAGATTGTTGCGCGAGACCTCCACGCACTGCTCCAGGGTGCGGATCCCCTCTTCCCGCCCCCACATGGAAAACCTGGTACCGCAAACAAAGAGGGAAAAGATTCCGGGCACCGGGTTGGGCACATTTTTCTTCAGCTCCCACAGGTCGTTGTACAGCTCGGAACAGCGGTTTGCCCTTACCGCCAGCTCCCGGAGATTCTCTTCTTTCAGTTCCTCCCCGGCCAGCTCTTCCAGCTGCCGGATCATCTTGTAATAGTTGTTTTTGAAATATTTGAACCCCTGGGAAAATTCCATCGTCGGTTTTTCCAGCGGGATCTGCGGCAGATCCAGCAGCAGGGAGACAAATTCGTGCGATTTGGCATTGACATCGCAGCTGCCCACACACCCGGAAACAATGGCATCGGGCTGATAATCCAGCCCCGAGAGCATCGAGCCCAGCTCGATGGCATTGGCCGAGCAGATATGGTCGGGCAGCCCCAGGCCGAGCACATAATCCCAGTAGCGCTCGCCCTGCCCTTCCAGGACCACTGTCCCCGCTGTGGTGAGCAGCTCCGTGGTTACCGGCGCCAGGTTCTCGAAGGCATGAATGATCTCCGGGGGGAAATTGAAGGGCAGCAGAACAACTTTCTTGCCCTTTTCCCTGGCCTCGTACGTCCCTTTCAGCACCGCCATAACCATCCTGATGAAGGCCTGGGAGGCCTGCTGGATCGAGGGCTTGAAAAACGACTGCAGACTGGTGGCGCTGTCTGGGGGGAGCACCCCGAGCAGCCCTTTGACCTCTTCCTCGCTGATATATCGATCGGGCAGTCTTTCCAGAACCTGAAACATCTTGTAGGTCCGATTGAACAGACCGTCGTCAAGGGTTCTGCTGGTTTTGCTGTTTTCTGTCATCGCGATCACCTCTTTATTCTTGTTATCCTTTCGAGAAAAGCCTGAACCCTGGTCTTCAAACGGCCCATATCGGCGGTAGCACCGTACTCTTTCTCCAGAACCAGGACCGGGATCCCCTCTGCCTCCAGATCGAGGCGCAGCTTGACATTTTCGATCCCGTGCAGATCGCAGAACTTGTTGTAGAACAGGATCGCGCCCTCAGCGCCCGATTGGGCGATCTTTTCAAGAACAAAGGCTTTGCGATCGGCATAATTCATGAACATACGCGGACAGAGCAGGTTTTTCAGGTAGATCTCGGCCAGTCTTTCTAGAGGTGCCTCGGCAGCAGCCTCGCGGCGGTACGCGCGCCCGCTGAAGCAAAAGTGATCGGCCACGGCCAACCCGCCCAGCTCTTCCAGCCCGGCGATAAGCTCGACCTCGTCGGTGGCGGCCCCGCCCATGAAGATGCGGGCGCTGTAACTGAGCGCCTTCCGCTGCTCCAACTTGGCCGAGAAATCATCGAGCAGTGCTTCAAAATCGTCAGGGGGCAGCGACCCTTCCGCGAGCATCAAGGACATGATCTCGCTGCCGGCAACCTTGAATCTTTTCCCCCACCTGCTCTCGTAGATCTTCTTGAATTTATCCGCAATGCGGTCCTGTGTCTCGATCGCTGCGGTGATCTGCTCCGGCGCAATGCTGACCTTGAAGTATTCCTGAACGGCTTCGACCAACCGTTCCAGCTCATCGACGAACCAGGCCATGGAATCGTCATCGGTGAGATGGGGTACCCGAAGATAATGAAAAAAATTGCGGGGAGAGACATGCTGCCAGTTCTCGAACATGCCCCGGAGGTGATCACATCCGTTGGTCTCGATCATTCCCTCCAGAAAATCATAGGTGCCGTCCATCCCCAGCTGCAGGCAGGAGCGGCAGAAACCGCAGTTGAAACGGGACAGGTACGCATCGGCCATCTCCGTTTCACCTTTACCCAACGCCTTGATCCGGTAGGGAAACAGCCCTGCCGCGTCGAGGATCTCCCGGGGCGTGGCCAGGCAGGTATAGCCGACTATCTTCTGCCCGCTTTCATGGGCTTTTTTGACAAAACTATTTTCCACCACATCAACCAGCTCTTCCAACACCATTGCTCAGCTCCCTCCTTTTTCCGTTCTTCTTTTTCGCAGAACGAAAAAGCCGACCCCAATTTTTCGGTTTCAGCACTGTCTTGATGACCGCGCGCACGATCGTAAAAAACCAGTTCATCACAAACCCGGCAAACTGCGGATTCGCCTCCATGGTCCCGGCCAGCAGAGCGGCACTGCTCGTGACCGTTGCGTCCAGCTGTGCATAATCCACCTGGCCCAGGTATGAATTAACTGTTTTCTGCAGTTTTTGCGGATCCCGTTCCAGCTCCTGATTCAGCAAAGCGAGCAGGGCATTGATCGAAGTCCCAGCTGTCTCCGGAGTGATCTTGAAAAGCTCCTCTTTCCTGACAAAGGAAAGGCCGTTCATCAGCAGGGTTCCGCCGAGAGATTTGAGCGCTTCGTGATCAATTGTGCGGTGGATCCGGGTAAGGATCATCTCGGGCAGCTCGGGATTTTCCGCCAGGATCCGGTTGACCATCCCGATCAGCGCATTGATCAGCGCCCCGATCTCCCGGAAATCGGCTTTCTCCTCGAGCTCCCTACCCAGGCGGCGGTATGCTTCCGGAGGAAGCTGATTGATCTGCGTCAGAAGATAGACGGCACCGCGTAGCGCTGCATTGAGTCCGAGCAGCAGGGCCGGGAAGGTTTTCTTCAGCAGCTCCGGTTTTTGCAGCATCAGATCCGCTGAGACGGAGATAATGACCTCGGAATCTTCCAGCAGGGCCTGCAGCGCCGCTGCAACGGTGCTCTCGTCGAGATCGTCGAGGACCCCCTCGAGAAGATTGCGGAAGACCGGGCGGAAAAGCGGCTCCTCGCGGCCCAGGATCAGGCTGCCCTCGTGAATCCTTTTGATAAGGAGAGAAACACTGTTTACCAGTTTGCTTATCTCGGCTGTTTCCAGATCGCTGAGCAGGTTCATAACAGCGCTCGCCAGTATCTCCGGGGGATATTCCAGGCTGGCGATAGCTGTGCCGAGAATGTTGAACAGGGTGTTTAACAGGGTCGAGAGCATCTTGAAGAGGCTGGCAAACCTGACCGGGTCGCTGATCAGCAGGCTGAGCAGGTTCTCGGTTACCGGACGGTTCGCCCGGGCCCGGTCAGCCAACGCTTGCCGGATTACCCCGAAATCGGCCGTCTCCAGTACCTCCCTGGTAAAGGCGATCTTTTTCTCGCGGATCAGCTCAATGGAGTGATCATCCGTCCCTACGGCTTTGCCCAGCCATCTGAACAGCGCCGTGATCAGCTCACCCAGCGCCTCGGGGTCCGGGTAAACCGGTGCCGGCTCTGTTTCCCCGGTTTCAGCAACCCCGTCTTTCCCCAGGAAACCGGTCAGCAAGCGCATCAGCGCGCTGACCGCCTCGAAGGCCCCTTCCTTCAGGCGGGTGCGGTTCTCCGGATCTTCCCAGAGCAGTTTATTCAGTAATGGAGCGAAACTGCGGGGCACGGAGGCGATGGCCTCTTTATCAAGGTTCTCTCCGATCAAGAAGACAAATTCTTTCAGTATTTCCGGGGGAACGTTCTGCAGCTGCTGCCCCAGTTCATCCAGAAAAGCCGCCAGATAACCGATCCCTTGCGGCAGTTTTCCCAGCACACCCAGGGTGAAAGCCGAGTCTTCCCAGATCAGGGTTTTGACGAGCTCGCGGGGATCCCCCGAGCCGGCATCATTCAGGCTTGTTACGATCAGGTCTTTGAACAGCGGGGTGCGGAGCAGCTCCCGGGCAATTCTCGGTGCGGCACCGGACGCCTCACTGCCTGTGGGCCCAAGGCCCTTTCTATCCTCCATCTTTCCCTTCATTCCTTTTTGTTTATTTTGTATTACCGCCCGCTGCACCCAGAAACGCTTCGGTCAGCGGTCGATAAACATGCTCGATGAAGCCCGGGTTTGCCCTGACCGCTTCTGAGATGGTCCCGGCAAGAGCGCTGATCAACTGATCTGTTTCGGAACCTTCCTGCGCCGCCTCCTTCGCCAGATGGGCAATCCATTTTTGCAGCAGCGGTTGCAACACGGAGAGAAGGGCTTCAGCACTGCTGCCGCCGTCGCCGGCCAAACCTACCCCGACCCTTTTACCGAAAGCGATCAGGGCTTCCTGGAGCGGCTCACCCTCCAGATTCTTGAGATTGCGATAGAGGGCCAGCCCCCGGTCAACAGCCGAGCCGACCGCCTCCCCATCCAATCGATTGACGAATTCGGCAAGCAGCCCGCCCAGCAGAGCAGGGGGGACCTCCTCGAGCTGCTTCAGAAGCTCCTTGCCCCCCAATATGCCGATATTGAGCAGCTGTGGAGCAGCGCCGATGATGGAAAGAAAGAATTCCGGATCTGTCCACATCAGAGTTTGCACGAGCCCGGGGGCAGAAGCAGGATCAAGGGAACCGAGCAGCAACCTGACCTTTTCCTTGAACCCGGGAGTCCTGATGATCTCACGCGCTATCCGATCGGCCGCATCGATTATCCCCGGTTGGTTTTTGATCTCGCTCATCGCTTTCTTCAACCCCTCTCTTAAAGAGTCTCACAACCGAAGAACAACCGAGCTGTCTCCACCTGGCAGAGCTGCTTGCCGCCCATCCACAGCTGGACGATCTTCAGGTCTCGCCAGTGTTTTTCGATATCCCAGTCCCGGTCGCTGCCGAATGTTTCCATCAGATTCATCGCTTTCCCCAGGTCCTCCACTGCCCGGTCGCAGGCGAAATACTTGTAGGCCCGCCCCTTGGCCACGATCTCTTCCTCCCAGGGGACCCCGTAACTGTCGGGCCGATCGATCATCCGCGCGTACTGGTAACCGATTACCCGGATGATATCGATATCCTTGACGATATCGGCCAGCACGCCGGCCACGGCATCGTGCTCCTTCAGCGGACGGCCCCGGTAATAGCGGCGATCCATAAAATCCTGAAGGATCTCGAAGCAGTTGAGCATCGCTCCGCAGACGAAGGCGATACTGCCCAGATTCCCGAAGGAGACCACTTCCCGGAAATATTTGTTATCATCGCCAGGCCCGCAAGCCCGGTAGTACGCCGGAACCCGGACATTTTCAAACCAGATATCGCCATTTTTATCGGCGGCCATGCCCGCCTTCTGGTAAGGCCCCCCCTGGGTGACCCCGGGAAGGTCAGCTGGGACATAGATGAAGGCAAAATCACGGGGATCGGTCGAGCCGGGGTTGGTCGTGCAGACCACACCGAAGAGTTTTGCCACCCCGCCGCTGTTGGTTGGCCAGAGTTTATGGCCGTTGATCACCCATTCATCCCCCTCCAGAACGGCGGTGGTCTTGATGGTGCTTCCTTTGACCACATCGAGGTTCTCGATATCAGCACCGCCCTGCGGCTCGGTCATGGCATTGGCTGCAAAGACCGCTTTTTCGGTTTTACAGAACATGGGCGCAAACTCCTCACAGAGCCTGCGGTTGACATGGGGTTCATTGCAGATCATCAAAAGGGGCCAGTAGATCACACCCAGGGCCACGGCCATGGCCGAGTCGGCCCGGGCAACCTCCTCGAAAAGGCGGAAGGAGGCGCTGCCGATATAGTTGGAATGGCCCAGGCCCCATCCTCCCAGATCCTCCGGGAAAAGAACCCGCTGAATACCCAGCTTCCCCATCAATTTGTCAAAGGCCGGTTCAATCAGGCGGTGCTCTTTCCAGTCCTCATCGTACTGACGGCGGTACGGGATCACCTCTTCATCAGCCCATTTTCTGACGATCTTCCCCAGATATTCGTCGAGGGGGGAGAGGTACTCTTTGGGCCTGGTAAAATCATCTATGGAATACATGGATCAACATCCCTCCGATTTTATAGAATTTTGGAGTCGTAAAAGTATTGCGCCAGCTCCATCTTGTTCAGTTCCCAGTTGCCCAGATGGACCTGCATGGTTTTCACATCGCGCCAGTATCGCTCCAGATTCCATTCCGTGGCGTACCCGGCAGAAGCCATCAGCTCCATGATATTGTTGATCGCTTTTTCGGCAGCTGCGGTAACATGGGCGGCGATGCTGAGCGATCCGATGAACAGCCTTTCACCATCTTCCTCTTTCTGCCCGGCCTGGGCGAAAAGCTGGGCCAGCCTCTGGATCAAGAAGCGGCTTAGCAGGATCTCATGGCTTATCTCAGCCATCAGGGAAGCGGTCAGGGGATTGTTTTTGAAGATATTCCCGGTCCCCTTGATCACGCGGGTATCGCCCCATTCCTTGATGATCTCGAAGGAAGCAAACAGGGAACCCAGGGTGACCGCTCCGATACCGGCGTGAAGCCAGGAAAGCATTCTCCGGTAGGCTGAAGATCCTTTGAAGACCAGATTATCCGCCGGCACCGTCACCCGGTCGAACTTCAGCGCCGGATTGCGGCTGGCGGCAAGACCGGTGATTTTGGGAATCTCCTTATCCCGTTCAATCCCTTCGGAAGAAGCCGGAACCAGGATCAAACCCGGTTCGTCTTCTCCATCCAGATAGCAGAGCACGCCCAAATAGGCAGCATCGGCGCTTGCATTGAACGGGCGGATCTGCTCCCCGTTCAAGACCCACTGCTCCCCCTCTTTTTTGGCGGACACCTGCAGATACCTGCCGCGGTACTCGCGGGCCGGGTCGCTGTTCTGCAGACCGTACAGGGGTAGGACCAGCGCTCCGATTACCGGCTCCTCGGCCTGACAGGATAGTGATCCAAATTCCTGACAGAGTTTATCGTTTATCGTGGATTCAAGGGCAAAGCTGGTACAGAGGGCAAAGGTGGAAGCGGTAACCCAGCCGATTCCGGTATCGGCCCGGCCGATCTCCTCGAGGGCCGACAGCAGGGTGAAGATCACATCGCTGCTGTTGTGCTCGGCTCCACCGTACTTTTCCGGCCAGATCAGCTTCTGCATCTCGATATCAACATACAGCCTTTTCATCGCCGGCAACAGGAGTCGTTCGTAATCTTCCTTTAACTCCAGCCTTTTACTGATAACTTCAGATTCCGCCCATTCTCTGAGACTTCGGGTCAGCGATTGTTCCGCTTCTTCGACCCTTCCACATGGGAATTCCGGAAAACCGTTATTAGCCATTTTAACCTCCTCTGTTCTACCATTTAAATACAGCAAGACTGCCTTCCGAACCGCTCGGGTAGACAGTCACCGTCAGAATCTGTCTAATTCTGTCTTATCGCCTTCTATCCGCAATAAGGATGTTTCAGGGTTGTTCTGCGGCGTAAAGTCCCGTAAGAAGAAATCACTTTGGTACAATCTTCGGTAATGACAGCGATCGTGCGCCGAACCATAAATTTTCAGGTTGCTTAATGAAAGTGGTAGTGGTAAGCGATTCTGTGTTCAA
>JAAZPS010000194.1 GCA_012797095.1 Bacillota bacterium
AGAGGACATGCTGGCCAGTGGACCACAGAAGAGTGGCGTCGATCTTACCCTAGAAAGAGAACCGCTTTTAACTTTCTAGGGTAAGATTCTTATATGAGTGAGCCACTCTCGTTGGGTAAGATTTTTATATGAGTTGACACGGGGCGGTTTAACCCTCGGCGATCATGGTCTCATGTTCAGCTTCGGCAAGCTCGGAAAAGTACACATCCAGTATGGCCTCCTGGATCTCCTGCCTGGCAGCAGTGTTGATCGGGTGAGCGATATCCTTGAACTCACCATTGGGGGTACGCTTGCTGGGCATGGCCACAAAAAACCCATTGTTCCCCTCGATAACCCGGACATCATGGACCACAAACTGATCATTCAAAGTAACCGAGACAATTGCCCTCATCTTGCCTTCATCATTGAATCTTCTGATCCGGACATCTGTTACCTTCAAAAGTTCCACCTTCCCGGTATTAAAGTTGACAAATACCCGTTAATCTTCTTAATGATGAAAATAATTCAATGATCGGTCGATAAAATCCTGCCTGTTTACAAATAAATTACTAGTTTTCTTGTTTTATTCCTTCTTTTTGGCCTGGACAACCTGCCGGACCACCTCCAGATCACCAATTTTATCCACATCGGTCCCGATCTCGACAAGGTCACAGGGTACAGCGTGGGCCCGGGCCAGAAAAAGCGCCGAAAGATAACTTTCCAGCTGTTCAACCGTCAGCCGGTTGAAGAGGAACTTGATGATCAAGCCGGGCGGCAGAATGCGAAGCAGTTTCAACGGTTTTTTCCGATAGGCGACAAACTGATCCAGCCGATGCCGGCTGCGGGCAAACCAGTCCGGGCGGATCAGGGCCATATTGCCCCCGGTGAAGCTACCATCCCGCAGCCGGACATAGGTTCGCTCCATCTGTGGAAAACGCTCCCGGCAGCTCTCCCGGGTGAGTATGGGGTAGTAAAAATCACCGTCGGCCGGATAGCAGAGTTCAAGAAAATCGCGGATCGTCTCCGGTTCAATCAAGGGAATATCTCCGGTCAAGAGCAGACAGGGCCGCTCCTGATCGACCCTGCTCAAACCGGCGGCAGCGTTTTCCAGCATGCTCCCCGCTTCGGAAACGGGGGTAAAACGTTGGCCCTGTTCGAGCAGCCCGGAAAGCTCCGGATCCGGGCCGATCACGATCACCTGTTCAATGGAACCGGCTCCGGCAAGGGCGTCGAGAATATAGCCCAGAAGCGGCCGCCCGAAAAGATCGATAAAGGCTTTGTTCGAGACGCCCTCCGCCCTTGTCAGCGGTTCGTCTTTTCCTCCTCCGGCCAGTACAATCGCGTCAACCATGGCTTCACTCCTTTGTCTGCTGCTCTGGTGAGACGGTCCAGCATAAAAAGGCCCGGTTACCCGTCTCCTGCAAAGCGCGCACTGCCCCCCGGGCCGCAGGGAGATTTCCGGTAAGGGCGAAAAAAGCCGGGCCGCTGCCGGACATGGCCGGAAATAGGCCCAGACTCGAGAATCTGCTTTTAAACCCTTCCAGCCGGGGGTAAAGCGGTAAAATTGCTTTTTCCAGGGTATTGGTCATCCCCCGGGAAAACCAGTCAAACAGCAGTGCATCCTGCCGCTCCCGAAGCGCCCTGAGCAGCGGTGCCAGCGGTGGATGCCTGTACTGCGCCGGATCAAGAGCGCTGTAAACCTGTCCCGTGGAGATTGAGAGTCCCGGCGGAAGGGCAAGCACAACCCAGTAGAATGGCAGTCCTGGCAAGGGCGTGATCTTCTCGCCCCGTCCCCGGGCCAGCGCCGTTCCCCCCTGAAGGCAGTACGGGATATCGGAACCGATCTGCGACCCCAGATCCATCAGCACCGCCGTGCTCAGACCGAGCCTCCAGAAATCATTGAGCCCTTTCAGAACGGCGGCGGCATCGCTGCTGCCTCCGCCAAGCCCCGCCGCAACAGGGATCCCTTTGTACAGACTGATCTTGACCCCCGGTAAAAGAGGCCCCGCCTTTTTCGAAAGCAGAGCTGCCGCCCGGCAAACCAGATTATCGTTCCCGGAAAGTACCGGATCGGAACAGAAAAAACTGTAACCCTGTTCGCGGCGGGGCTCCAGCAAGATCGTATCGCTCAACGACAGCTGCTGCATTACCGTGGAAATCTCATGAAAGCCGTCCGGCCGGCGCTGGTGGACTGTCAGTCCAAGATTGATCTTCGCCGGCGCCCTGATGATCATGGCTGCGTGCATCTGCCGTCCCTCTAAACCATCTTGATAAGGCGAGAATTTTCTGTTATTCCGGGGATGCGGCCCCTTTTGGCCACCGCTGTCCCGCAGATCTCTTTCAGATCCATGGTCATATCGATTCCCGGGGCCCGGGAGATATAGCTGCCTACCCCGAACGCATCCGCCTCCACCCCGGCCAACCGGGCAATCCGCTCCGGATCGAGCCCGCCGGAAACGACGATCTTCACCCTGGAAAATCCGGCCTGATCGAGGCGGGCCCGCACCTCGCGGACCAATCCCGGGGTAACCCCGCCTCTTTCGGAGGGGGTGTCTAGCCGGATCGCGGTAAGCCCGCTTTCCAGGGCCCGGGCCACCCGGAGCGCCTCCTCGGCCTCATCCTTGAACGTATCGACCAGGATGATCCTTGGTTCGCCCGGGGGGACAAAATCATGGTAAGCCCGGGCCAATTTTACCGTATCACCGGCGATCAAAAAAGCGGCATGGGGGACCGTGCCGGATGGCCTTTTTTGAAGCAGGCGGGCTCCCAGCACACAGCTGAAGCCGTCGGCCCCACCGATAACTGCCGCCCGCTCCATTACCGGGGCGACCGCCGGGTGAAGATGGCGGGCGCCGAAACAGAGCAGGGTCCGGTTGCCGGCAGCCTCCTTGCATTCCCTTGCGGCCGTGGCCCAACCGCTGGCGCTGGCCAGGATCCCCAGGAGAGGGGTCTCGTAGATTCCGAAATCACCATAAAGCCCGCGCAGCCGCATAACCACATCCTTGGCCTGCATCGGCTCCCCTTCAGGAATGCTCCAGACCTCCACACCGGAGTTGCGCAGCAGATGAAGCGCCTCCTCGGAACCGGCAAAAAGGCCCCTGCGGGAGGCAAAGATCTCCGCAGTGACCTCCGTCCGGGCCAACCCCATCGAGGCCAGCAGCTCCCGGGCCCGGATGAAATAGATATCACTGGTCCAACCCGCTTCGATCTCCTCGTGAGATGCCGAATGGAACCTTGGGGAAGATTCGGACAGGGCTTCTTCTATGTCAGCAAGCGTGATCAGATCCATCTGCACACCCCCTTTTCTCTGTTGCTGCTATAAAATGGTCACTCCCAGCGTTTTCTCCATCTCCTGCAGGGCAAAACGGTGACTCTGCTCATCGATCCCGGCAACCGCTGCAGCGCTTACGGCAACCCTGTAATTCCGCATCCGCGCATCAGCAGCGGTATAGAGAACACAGATATTGGTCACCACCCCGGTCAGCTCGAGATCTGAAACCCCGAATTCACGCAGGGTCAGATCGAGCTCGGTTCCAAAAAAGGCGCTGTAACGCCTTTTGTAGACGATCCTTTCTTCAGGCAGCGGGGAGAGCTCGTCGATCACTTCTCCACCGGGATCACCCTCCAGACAGTGCGGCGGAAAGATCTCGAATTCCAGATCGCCCGTGCGGTGGCGATCGCAGATAAAGATCACCGGGTCACCGCTTTCTCTGAACAGATCCAACCTGGAACAGACCGCCGGCACCACTTTCCCCGCCGCCGGGCCGATGTACAGAGCTCCCTCCGGCTTGATAAAATCGTTCAACATGTCGATAACCAGCAAAGCTTTCATCTTGCCCCCCCCCTTGGTGTTCTATAAATATAGAAGATATTCAACAACCCGCGGCCTCTTCCTTTAAAGAATCCTTTTAAAAAAGGTATGTCCGGTTGAACCGGACATACCCTGCCGTCTTTATGATTCCTTCCGGAGCGAACGCTCGGCCCGTTCAATCGCCTTGGCCACCAGGTTGCCGCACTGGCGGGAGCTGACACTGCCCCATCCTTCGCGGCGAACCAGATCCAGTACTCCGAGCTCTGCAGCGAGCTCCATCTTCAGCTCTTCGGACATCACCGGGCGACGTCGTGCCACTTGAGATCAACTCCTTTTGGATGATGAAATCTGACGGCACCCTTATTCTGTGATCCTGAGACGCTTTTAAACGATCTGTTTACTGGAGGCGCTGCAATCTATCTGCTTAATTTAACAAAAAACCGAAGCCGGGCAAACCGGTTTCGGTCTTTTAGCAGACAACCGTTCTGGCGGCTAAAGGCCAACAGAGCGTTTTTTCTCTTCGCGAAAGGTCAGCTCAACTGTCTCTGTCAGCACATCGGCATAGGTGAACGAGACCCTCTGAAAATAATTCTGTTCGTCGATCCGAACAACAAAGATCGAGGGATAGGTTCTCTCCAAAACACCCTCTTTTTCAAAAGTTCTTCGCCGCCCGCGGTTGGCTTTCAATCTGATTTTCTCTCCAACGTGAGGTTCAAGCCGCTTACGGATCTCCAGAAGAACATCCTTGGACAAAGATAAAACCACCTTACGTTTACTTTAAATATTAGTTTAACATAAATCTGCTTGTTTTGTCAAGAAAAATGCAGATTTGCTGCAGTTTAACGCGTAAGGTAGCTGAAAAGCTCGCCAGAAGCCGGTTTCGAAATGATAGCGCTCTCAATGAGTGAAACGGTCGGCAATGGTCGTGGCTCCGTACGAATCTGGTTTGATCCGGGCGTCGTAACCGCTGCCGATAACCATGCCGACAACCTCCTTGATGATCTCCCGGGTCTCCCCCTTTTCCCCAACATCAAGATGGATCTCCACATTCAGACGCTGCTCATTATTCTGGGCCAGTTTTTCAGTCAGCCTGGCAGCCACCTCCAGGCTGAGTGAGGTTTCGTAATAGATCCGTTGACGCAGACTATCCATGGAACGGGTCCGCTGCTTGCGGTAATAAAAACGGCCCCCCTTGCCAATGCGGTGAATGATTATCGCCGTAACAAATACTATATTCCGGTGCATGTAGAGATGGGAATCGGTGCCGATGATCAGTTTGTACTTATCCTCGGGGTTTTCATTGGAGTAGCGGATCAGATCCTCGAACACAGCCTTGAAAGAGAGTTTTCCCCTGGTCGGGCTGTAAAAATCCATCAATTTAAACGACCTTTCAGGTGCATTTATTGGTACGATTATAAGCAATCCGGGCCAGCTTTGCAAATTGCTCCACCGTAAGCATCTCCGCCCTGGCGGCCGGTTCGATGCCGGCCTGGCGCAGCAGAAGAATCCGCTCGTCACGGGAATCGCTGCAAAGATGGCGCAGGCTGTTGACTACCATTTTGCGGCGCTGCTGGAAGGATGCTTCCACGATTCGCCGAAAAACGATCTGCTCAGCCCGGCTGAGCAGCGGGCGCCGCGGCTGCAGCATCACAACAGCGGAGTCGACCTCCGGTTGAGGCCAGAAGGCTGTCCGGCCGACCGGAAAAAGGATCCGGGGCCTGGTGTAGAAACGGCTGAATGCGGATAGGGCCCCGTAATCGCCGCCGGGTTCCGCAGTCAGGCGCAGGGCAACCTCTTTTTGCAACATCAGGATCGCTTTCTTCAAGGGGAACCCTTGCCGGAAAAGGCTGTGCAAAAAGGGCGTTGAGATATTGTAGGGTAGATTGGAGATAAGCACAGCGGGGCCGGCGGAGGCAAAATAGTGCTGCTGCAGCTCGCCCCAATCTATTTTCAAAGCATCCTCCGGCAGCACGATGATCCCCCGATAGGATGACAGCAGTTCGCTCAGCGCTGCCGCCAGACCCCGATCCAGCTCCACGGCAACCAACCGGACCCCGCGGCGGACCAGAATCGTCGTCAGGGCGCCTGCGCCCGGACCGACCTCAACAACCGGATCGCCCGGTTGGAGCCGGGCCGCATCGATGATCTTGTGGGCGATATTGCGGTCGATCAAAAAATTTTGCCCCCGGCTCCGGCGCGGCCGCAACCCTTTTTCACGCAGCAGCTCTTTCAAAACGCGGGGAGAGGTCAACTCGGGCAGATCGGCCAAAACATTATTCACTCTTTTCGGAAGGGGCGGGTCAACCGCCTTTCAGCAGATACACTTTTATCCCGCGCCTTACCCCAAATTTCACCACATCACGATGATAATCATAACATAGATCTATTTTTTGGCCTTTGATCGCCCCGCCGATATCTTCGGCCCGGGCAAAGCCGATCTTGCCGATTCCCGGCACCGGTTCAATATAGAGCAGGCTTCCCAGGGGGATCACCCTGGGATCCACCGCAACCATTCGGGGCGAGGCCAGGGTCCCCGCACCCTGGGCCGCTTTCTTGCCGGTGTAGGTGTAACCATTGTTGTACCGCCCCGTACAAAGGGAATGCCCGTTTTTGTCGAGCGGGCAGCCCGACTCCGGTGTTCCGGGGCAATACGCCGTCATCGTCACGAGCAGGGCCCGTTCAAATTCAAGGACCCGTCCTTCCCTTTCCAGGGAGGTATTGTCACCCTGCTCGACTATTTTGGGCTGCGGCTCCTTCAGCAAAGTGGTACCGACAACTTCCCTTTTAACCTCGCTGCCGTCTTCCGTGGTGATCTCGATCAACTGCTCCTCCAGACCGGGCCGTCCCGCAGCAACTACCCGGGAAAAACCCCGATCCAGAAGCGGGTTCTTGCGGACAACTTCGTCATAGGGGAGCTCGCTGTGATCACAGGTATAGCGCTTGTCCACCCGGATCACCCTGATCACCGCTCCGTCGCAGGTTTCCACAAGATCGGCCGGCTCGATACGATCGTAAGGACCCAGCTCAAAACCCTCTTCAGCAAGGAGATCCGCCACCGGAACCGTCGGGGTGACGATCAGGGAGAACCTGTTTCCATCGATCACGGCAACTTCATAGGCCTTGTACAGATCGATACGGGTGTACTGACCCAATACTGTCTGCCGATCCGGAACAACCCGATCGCAGGGATGCAGCAAGATCCCTTTCTCCTCGAGCAGTTCTCCCACCGTCCGGCTGAAGGTATCCACCGTGCAGAGCGCCTCACCATCAAGATAGACCGAGGCGGTCTGCCGGGCGCTGCCATAGAGCAGCAGTGCCAGGATGATGACCAAGCTGTAGAAGATCAACAGGGGGTACCTTTTGGTGAATCCGGCCAGGCTGCGGCCGAGATGCTGAAAACTTCTGGCAGCCGGCAGTAAATTCAGACGAAAGGCGCTCCCCCGAGCAGACCCGTTCTTCATCTATCCTCACCCTTTACCAGATTTTAAACCTGTCCCCCGCTTCCGTCAACCACTTCGGATTAAGCCCAACCTTTAGTCTTGCCTGAATAGTATAGTCTTATACAGGCTTTGGCGGCAAGGCGGTTAAAATTTTAAAATATAATGACAAAGGTGCCGAAATGCTTTATACTATACATATCAAGATTACATTTGTAGTCCGACAGGCCGGGAAGGGGGTCAGGACAGGGCGCCGCCGCCCGGCGGCGATAGCGCGTTTTCTTTTCCGGAGAGGAGAGGAAAACGCGGACCAGGAAAGGCTTGCAGCGGAACCAGGGATAAACCAGAAATAAATATTCCAAGGAGGCGTATTACCTGATGGCTGATTTTAAAGAACATCTCAACAATCTGAATGCAAAAATGGAAAGTGTAGACCAGGATAAGATCAAGGGAATGAATGCTGTATACCAGTTTGACCTTTCCGGGGATGGAGGAGGGGTCTTCCATGTCAAGGTAGCTGACGGCGCTGCTGCTGTCGCGGAAGGCGCTTCTGATGACGCTAATATTACCATAACCATGTCTGCCGATGATTTCGCCAGCCTTCTGGATGGTAAGCTTAACGCCACCTCCGCTTTCATGGCCGGCAAATTGAAGGTTAAGGGCGACATGTCCCTGGCAATGAAACTGCAGAGTCTGCTCGGCTGATCGGTGCCGGAGAGGAGACAGCCAATGTTCAATCTGACCGGAAAGATAGCCCTGATCACCGGGGGTTCACGGGGGCTCGGACGTGCCGACGCCCTGGCCCTGGCCGGAGCCGGGGCCGATATCGTCATCACCGATATTCTTCTGGAAAGCGATGCCGATGAAGAGATCTTGAAAACCAGCACTGTGGGGCAGGCTCTCAGAAAAGAGAGGGTGGTTTACGCCGAACAGACTGCTGCCGAGATCACCCGTCTCGGACGGAGGGCTTACGCTTACAGAATGGATGTGACCGATCCGGAGCAGGTCTCCAGGGTGGTTAAAACGGTGATCGAAGAGTTCGGGCGTATCGATATCCTGGTTAACAATGCCGCCATGCTTGATCATGTGGCCACGATCGAAAACCAGGATGGGGCCCTCTGGGATCGGGACCTGCGGATCAACCTGACCGGCGCGTACAATTGCGCCAGAGCGGTCTGGCCGCAGATGAAAGAGCAGGGCTGGGGGAGGATCATCAATATGGCCTCGGTTGCCGGAACCATGGGTGGATTCGGCCAGGCCAGCTACTCCTCGACCAAGGCGGGAATAATCGGACTGACAAAAAGTCTCGCCCTTGAAGGGGCCCGATACCAGATTACCAGCAACGCCATCGTTCCGGGGATCATCGCCACCGAAGCCTGGAAAAAGGGCAACCCGAAGATGAACGAGCGGATGATTGCCCGAACCGCCTTCCGCCGACCGGGGGAGCCCGCGGATATCGCCCATGCTGTTGTCTTTTTGGCTTCAGAAGAGGCGAAATATATTACCGGAATCGAGCTGTACGTTTCCGGAGGCATTGAGCTGTTTACCTTCTAACAATAATATTTGCGCAGGTTCAAGGGGGGCCCCGCACCGGGGCCCCCCTTGATATCTTTCACGCCGCGATCGGTCAGGGCAAAACCTCCAGCGACACCGTGCCCACTCCCGCACCAAGCAGTCCGATCTCGGCAGCAGCGGCCCGGGAGATATCGATAATCCTGTTGGCCGAGAAAGGTCCGCGATCGTTGATCCGGACAACTGTACTCTTGCCGGTCCGCAGGTAGGTTACCCGGACCCTGGTCCCGAAGGGAAGGTGGGGGTGGGCCGCCGTGCAGGAAGAAGGGTCGAAAAACTCGCCGCTGGCAGTGCGCCCTCCACCTGGATCGCCGGCACTGCCGTACCAGGAGGCGAGCCCCTGGACAGCCCCGGCAGTCGAACGGCCCTCCCGGGAAGGCAGCGGGGCAGCCCTGCGCTTAACTTCGGGCCGCGGGCAGACGAGCGTCTTCTGCCGATGCTCGGTCCGTCCCAGGGCGATCTCGGAACGTTCCAGAAAACTATCGCAACTTTGAACCGCCGCTTTTTCGGCTTCACCGAGGTTTTCCAGGGTCAACAATCCACCGGCAGCGGCTGCTAAAACCAGGAAACAGATGTAAACCTGACCGGCTTTGCTGGTGAAGGAGCCGGGAGCGATCATCCCTTTTCCCCTCTCTTCCGTCAGTTTCTATCTGTCTTTAACCGACTACTCCTAGGATATGCTCTTACCCATACCCCGATGCAGATTCTTTTATGCTAAAAACAGGCGGGCCGCATTGGCCTGCACCTGCCGGGCGAGCTGCGCCGGCTCCAATTCCAGAGCAAGGGCTGTCCGCTGATAAGTGTGCTTGATATAGGCGGGCTCATTGCGTTTACCGCGGTGGGGCAGTGGTGCCAGGTAGGGCGCATCGGTCTCCAGCAGCAGCCGCTTGGCGGGGATCTTTTTCAAAAGGGACCTCAGCTCGTGGGAGCGGGGATAGGTCACCGGCCCGGCGATGGAGATATAGAAACCCAGTTCGAGAAATGCGTCCAGATCTGCGGGACCGCCTGAAAAACAATGAGCTACCCCGGAACGCGGCAGCTCGCTCTCTTTCAGTATCTGCAGGGTCCGTGGATAAGCAGCCCGGCTATGAATAATCACCGGTTTGTTCAGCGAAGCGGCGAGAGCCAACTGTTCCCGAAAAACCTTTTCCTGAAGGTGGCGCGGTGAAAGATCGCGGTAAAAATCAAGCCCCGTCTCCCCGATGGCCAGCACCCGCCGGTTCTCTGCCAGGGAGGCCAGCTTTTTTTTGAAATCTGATGTAACCGCAGCGGCAAAATGGGGGTGAATCCCTACCGCCGCCCACACCTGCGGGTACCGCTCGCTCTGCGCTACCACTGCTGCCGAATCGCCCTCATCAAGGCCCACATTTATGATCATGCCCACACCAGCAGAGCGGGCTCGCTCCAGCACCTGCTCCAGATCTTCCTGAAATTGCCGGGAGCTCAGATGGGCATGGGTATCGATCAGGGCGGCCACCTCAGCGCACCCTGCTGCCCGAAGGAAACGGTTGATCCAGTGTCGTCAGGGCCAGCCGGCCCTGCTCATCCTCCGCCGCCAGGAGCATTCCCTGGGAAAGGACTCCCCGCAGCTTGACCGGCTTCAGATTGGCCACATAGAGAACCTGCCTGCCGGTCAACTCTTCGGGGCGGTAATGGCGGGCAATACCGGCGACAACCTGCCGCTTTCCCTCCGGGCCCAGATCTACAGTCAGCTGGAGCAGCTTATCCGCCCCGCTCACGATAGCGGCTGCGGTGATGGACACCACCCGCAGATCGACCCTGGCAAACTGATCAATGGTGATAAGGCCGCCCGCTTCTTCTTCATCACCGGCGGGAACCGTTTCACTGGAGACCTGAACGGGCTCCGGTGCGACTTTCTTTTCCGAACGGATCTCGCGGTGCAGCTCCCGGCCAAGATTCAAGCGGGGAAATAGATCCTCCTCCCGCTGAACCGCAGTTCCCGGTTTGAGCTGACCCCAGCGCTGGAGACTGTTCCAATCCCGAACCCCGGCGGCCCCGCCGGACAGACCGAGCTGCCGCCAGATCCGATCCGGCAGGCGCGGCATGAACGGCCCGGAGAGGACTCCGATAAACCTGATACTTTCCACCAGATTGTACAAAACTGTTTCCAGCCGCCCCCTTTTCCCCGGATCCCGGGCCAGCTCCCAGGGGCTGTTCTGGTCGATATATTTGTTGCTTCGCCGGACCAACTTCCAGAGCTCGGCCAAGGCCTCGTTGATCTTCAACTCATCGATAAACCGCTCCATCGCCGCCGGCGTATTCAGGGCCAGTTTCTGCAATTCCCGGTCGCTATCTTCCTGCTGACCAGCCGGAACCGGCAGGATCCCGCCGCAATAGCGCTCCACCATGGTCAGGGTCCTGCTGACCAGATTGCCCAGATCATTGGCCAGATCGGTGTTGATCCTCTTGATCAGCGCCTCAAGGCTGTAGACTCCATCCTGGCCCACCGGGATCTCCCGAAGCAGAAAATAGCGCACTGCATCAGCGCTGTAGCGGCCGGAGAGCAGCATCGGATCGACCACATTCCCCTTTGATTTGGACATCTTCCCCTCTTCCAGCAGCAGCCACCCGTGCCCGAAGATTGTCCGCGGCAGCGGCAGATCAAGCGCCATTAGAAAGATGGGCCAGTAGATCGTGTGAAATCTCAGGATATCTTTGCCGATGAGCTGCAGGTCGGCCGGCCAGAAACGGGTCATCTTTTCATCGTCCTCGCCGTAACCCAAAGCGGTCAGGTAATTGCTCAGCGCATCAAGCCAGACGTAGATCACATGGTCGGGATCAAAGGGCACAGGTATGCCCCAGCTGAAGGAGGTTCGTGAAACGCAGAGATCCTCCAGGCCGGGTTTGAGAAAATTGTTGATCATCTCGTTCTTGCGAGAAGGAGGCAGGATAAATTGTGGGTTCGCTTCGATATATTCCAGGAGCCGGTCGGCATAGCGCGACATCCTGAAAAAATAAGCTTCCTCGGCAATCAATTCAACCGGCCGTCCACAGTCGGGACAGCTTTGATCATCCTGCAGCTGACGCTCCTGCCAGTAGGCTTCGCAGGGGGTGCAGTACCAACCCTTGTACTTACCCTTGTAGATATCGCCCTGTTCATAAAACCGGGTGAAGATCTGCTGCACTTTCCGGTAATGACGCTTCTCGGTGGTGCGAATGAAATCATCGTAGGAGATATCGAGCTCGCGCCAGAGCTCCTTGATCCAGGCGACAATCTCGTTGACAAATTCCTGCGGTTTCTTCTGCGCCGAGACTGCCTCCCGCTCAATTTTCAGCCCGTGTTCATCGGTTCCGGTAAGAAAGTGGACCTCGAAACCGGTCAACCTTTTGAAACGGGCGATGGCATCGGCCAGAATGGTGGTATAAGCATTGCCGATATGGAGCTTGTTGCTGGGATAATAGATCGGTGTGGTAATATAGTATCTCTTTTTACCTGCCATTTATGTAACCTCCTGAACAACCTATCCAGATCGACGCTAGTATACCAAACCGGTCTTTCATGTCAAGAAGGGGACCGCCGCTGTCAGCAGGGCAGGGTCTGCCGTACAGGGGGCGGTACCGATCAAGGGCAATATTAATTTGCATTCTTACCTGAAAAAAGAAAATTACTATTGACTTACCATGTTAATTACTGGTATACTAACTTCGTCATAAAATGTCGTAAATTGTTGAAATAAGGAGGAGAGGACGCTGAAGTCAACAGGAATTGTCCGTAAGGTAGACGAGCTGGGAAGAGTGGTCATTCCAATAGAGTTAAGGCGGACGCTGGGGATCGATGTTAAGGATGCCCTCGAGATTTACGTGGACGGCGAAAAAATAATTTTAAAAAAATACGAACCGGCCTGCCTTTTCTGCGGCAATGCTGACAATGTAAAACACTATTGCAACCGCATTATCTGTTACGAATGCATCAAAAAATTGGCGGAAGATTAACCACAAGCGTTTTCAATTTCTTGATGTAATAAAAGCCGGAGAACTCTCCGGCTTTTATTACGCCTCCACAGCCCGCTGCTGACGCCAAAACCGGCTCAGCGTTCACGCGGGCGATTCCGCCCACCCGGACCACCGCGCCTGCCGGCACTATCCGCTGTCTCGCGAGCAGGGGAATCCTTCCGGGGCTGCTCGTAGGATCCCGCCTCGAAACGGAGACAGCACATCAGCCGTCCGCAAACCCCGGAGATCTTGGTCGGGTTGAGGGAAAGATTCTGATCCTTGGCCATGCGGATCGAGACCGGAACAAATTCGCAGAGGAAACTGGCGCAACAGAAATTGCGACCACAGGGACCGATGCCCCCTCTCCACTTGGCTTCATCACGCACCCCGATCTGGCGCAGCTCGATTCTCGCTCGAAAAATAGCGGCAAGGTCTTTCACCAGTTCGCGAAAATCGACCCGCTCATCAGAGGTGAAGTAGAAGATCACCTTGCTGCGATCAAAGGTATACTCCGCCCCGACAAGTTTCATCTCCAGGCCGTGACGTTCAATCTGGGCCTCGCACCTGACGAGCGCCTCCACCTCTTTGGCCCTGTTTTTCTCCACCTGACGAAGATCGGCGGTTCCGGCCAGGCGCAGCACCTTTTTCAAGGGCATAACCAGCTCGCTTTCCGGAAGCTCCTCCACACCCGAGACCACCTCACCCATCTCCAGACCGCGGGCCGTCTCCACGATCACGCTCATCCCGGTCTCTATTGTATTCTGGCCGGGATCAAAGTGATAGATCTTCCCGGCCCGACGAAAACGAACTCCGATTACTTTCGGCATAACACAAACCCCCTTTGCAATTGCAGCAGCATCCCCTCAAGGGCCAGCCGGCGGTTCACATTGGTGGTGCTCAGCTCCTGAACCGTCTTCTGGATCAGCTCCATCGCCCGTTCCAGACCCTCGGGAGAAGCCGTCCCGGCCCAACGCCGTGCCTGGACCGGGTTGATCAGCAGTGACTCATCGCCGCAAAGCAAAAATATAAGACCATCGCGGCAGATAAGGTAGATCAGCTCGAGGAAAAAGAGGAGTGCCTCCCTCCCGGCGAGCTCGTCGGCCAGGGAGAGCAGTTCATGCGCCGGAATGCCCCCTGCAGCCAGTTTAAAAGCAATCCCGGCTGCCCCGTCAAGCTGCTCTTCAAAAGCCTCATCACCCGCCAGCTGCAGGGCCAGTCCCGGCAGACCCTTGCACAGACGTGAGAGCAGCTGCGCTTTTTCCAT
>JAAZPS010000195.1 GCA_012797095.1 Bacillota bacterium
GCATTTCATCAACCAGCAGAATTACCTGGGTGCGGTCAACGGCCTGGTTGAGGAAAACTACAGCTGTCATCTTGTTGTAAAAGCATTCAACGGCGAGGAAAGGTCCCTGAAGGAATTCGAGAAGAGCAACGATTCCCTGTACAATGCGGCCTGGAAAGCGAATTTTCTTTCCGGTTTGATGATGCCCCTGATGAATATCATCGGCAATCTGGGCTATGTTGTTGTCTGCATCATCGGCGGCAGCCTGGCGGTGCAGGGGAAGATGACCGTAGGCAACATCCAGGCCTTTATCCAGTACATGCGCCAGTTCACCCAGCCGATCCTGCAGCTTTCCCAGATCTCGAACGTGCTGCAGCAGACCATGGCTGCTGCAGAGCGCGTGTTCGCCTTCCTCGATGAAACGGAGGAGTCCCCGGAAGTGGAAAACGGCTACAGGATCTGCCGGGATGAGGAAAAGGAGAGCAAGAACTGTATCGCCGTTGCCGGCAATATCAGCTTCAACAGGGTTAATTTTGGATATGTGCCGGATAAAACCGTCATTCGCGATTTCAGTGCCGAGATCAGTCCGGGCGAGAAAATTGCCATTGTCGGCCCCACGGGGGCGGGTAAAACAACGATCGTCAAGCTGCTGATGCGCTTCTACGATCTCGAAAGCGGCGCGATCAAACTGGAGGGCCGCAACATCCTTCACTTTGATCGCGAAGAGCTGAGAAGTGCGTTTGGCATGGTGCTCCAGGATACCTGGCTTTTCCACGGAACCATTGCCGACAATATCCGTTACGGCAAGCTCGATGCTACCGCTGCCGAGGTGAAAAAAGCGGCCGTGGTTGCCCAGGCCGACCAGTTCATCAGCACCCTGCCCGGCGGTTACAACATGGTGCTGAATGAAGAAGCAAGCAATCTGTCGCAGGGTCAGAAACAGCTGCTGACCATAGCCCGGGCCGTTCTGGCCGACCCCAGAATATTGATTCTGGACGAGGCGACCAGCTCCGTGGATACCAGGACGGAGATCCTGATCCAGAAGGCCATGGACAATCTGATGAAGGGAAGAACCAGTTTCATCATCGCCCACCGGCTCTCGACGATACGCCATGCCGATCTGATCCTGGTCATGGATAACGGCGAGATCGTCGAGCAGGGCAGCCACAGCGATCTGCTGGCGCAAAACGGCTTCTACGCAGACCTTTACCGGAGCCAGTTTGCCCGGGCTGTCTGAGGCGGACCGCGATATCCGGTAATTTCACCGCTCCTTCCCGATTGAAGCAATTTACCGATCAATCCGGGGGTAAAACTCCAGGGCCGCACTTTTACCGTCCGGAACTCTTTATTGGGGGAACCCTCTGGAAAAGGCTCATCCGACCTTCAGGATATGCCGTCAGGTGATCACGCGGCGTTTTCTCGCGGAACCCGGCTGCATATGGTAATATTTAAATATCCCCGTTGCAGAGCAGGGCAGGGTTGTATCCGTGATGCGGTATCAGAATAGGGGGGCCGACATGATCTTAACGGGCATCCTGATCTTTGTCATCTTCACCGTTACCGGCGCGATCATCAAATATGGCCAACAGCACTGGCTCATTGCCGGCTACAACACCATGCCGGAAGAGAAGAAGAAGAACGTGGATATTGCCGGGCTGGCCAGTTTTCTGGGCAATTGGTTATTTGCACTGGGAACGCTTACCCTTGTCGGGTCGCTGATCTGCGCACGCTGGTATCCCAGCTTATCCCCCTGTATCCCGATCCTCTGTCCGGCCGGGATTATTGTGATGGTGGTGGGAGCGCAAAAATACGATCATAATCAGATACGCAAGCGGGAAATAACGGTCTTGACCACTGTGATGATCTTCACCGGCCTTGTCCTCATCGCCGCTGCCGGCCTGATGCTCTACGGCCACCGCAGCTCCCCGGTGGAGCTGGAATCTGATGGGATTGTCATCGGCGGTATCTACAGCACGACCATCCCCCGGGAGGAGATCACGGGGATCGAGCTCAAAGAGGAGCTCCCCGAGATCATCTCCAAAAATAACGGCTTCAGCAGCGGCCAGATCCGCAAAGGGCATTTCACACTGGAGGAGCTGGGCCGGGGCCGCCTTTACCTCGAATCGAACCGGGGTCCATTTATCTACATTCTTACCGGGGACAGCCATGTCCTGATCAACTATCAAGATCCCCTTCGGACCGAAGCACTTTACAAGACCCTGCTGGACTGGTTGGACTGATCGGAATCGATAGACAGATCCTGCTATGCAAGGTATAATCTGTTTGAGGTGAAGATGATGCGTCGAGAAGTGCTCCAGAAACAGCTGCCTACCCTGCTGGATTATTTTGCGTCCAATGATACCATCCTGACGGTATACCTTTTCGGTTCCATCGGCACTAACCGCTATATTCCTTCACTAAGCGATCTAGACCTGGCCATTATTTTTAGTAAAGACAGATCCCTCATGGAAGAGATGAAGATCGGCGCTGATATCTCTATCCTGCTGGAACGTGAAGATATAGATCTGATTAATCTAAATAAAGCAAGGGTAGATCTTTGCCACGAGATCATCTCCACGGGTGAAATTATCTATGAAAAAGAGAGGGTTAAAACCGCTGATTTCGTCGAACGAACTCTGCAACATTATTTTGATTACGGCATCCCCTTGAAAAGAATAAGGGAGGAATTTCTTGAAACATTGAAGGGGGAAGCTGCAGATGATGGTTGATGACCAAAAAGTTACTGAAAAACTAAGAATAATCCGGGAGAACCTGGATAAATTGTCCCTGTTCAAAGATGTCCCTGTTCATTTATTTGTCAGTAATTTCAAGGAATATGATTCAGCCAAATATAATCTACAGACAACGATAAAGGCAATGCTGGATATTTGCAACCATATTATTGCCCGGAACGCGTACGAGGTTCCCAAAACCAATGCAGATGCTTTCCGGTTGCTTTGCCGAAAGAAAATCCTCAGTCCGGATATGGAAGTCCCCTACACAGCCATGGCTAGATTCAGGAACAGAGTTGTTCACCTGTACGATCAAGTTGACAGCAGGGAAATTCTCCGCATGATCAACGAAAATTTGGGGGATTTCGAACGTTTCCTTGAAGATATCAAAAGGGTAATGCACCTGTAGGTTCCTATTTGCATCTGCCAAAATTGCCGCTTTTAACTGCTCCCAAAAGTATATCTATCACCCC
>JAAZPS010000196.1 GCA_012797095.1 Bacillota bacterium
AAGGTGCCGTTTTCTCCCGGCTTCAAAATAGCGTTGCCTCCCAGAGCCACAACGATCATATCCCTGTCCGGGTGCTTGTTCGGTTCCAGCTGCATTGAGCTGCTCTTTTCGATCTGCGATTGCAAGTCCCTCTCTCCTCTATCCATTGATTTATCTTGTCAAGATGGTATTAATTAAAAAACTTTTCTTCATATTTCTACTTCAACCTATCTTACTATCGACCTGTCGGGCAGGCAAGTATTTCTTTCTCATATTCTTTTTCTCATCTGCTCCCTGAAAGTTGAATATCCCAGTTTGCTCCAGGTTTCTTTGGCCAATATATTTTTTGAAAGGATATTTAACTCAATATAGCTCAGGTTTTTACTGACGAAGAATCCAATTAACATAGATTCTAGTTTTTTCAAAATGCCTTTATCCCTGTACTCGGGCAGGACAAACGCTCCTGATATGTAACCCACCTCTTTAATTTTTGAAATTGGCAAAAAACAGCTCATTATTTCTCCAGAGATGAACCCCGCGATCCTTTCGTTCCTGGCAATATAAATTCTTTTTGAATTATCATTGGCTATAGATTCCAGCATCTTGCTTGTATCTTCAGCAGAAAGATTATCGAACAGAAGGTACTCATCCTGGGTTTCATTCTTGATAGCTGTTATCAGGTTATTGTACAGTTTTGCAACCTCCAAAACCTCACAGGTTTTCATTCTTCTGAATTCCAATTCAACCCCCCGTTTCTTAAGGAAAGAACCTTTAGGTCTTTTCTTTCTTTATTCCATAGGATGATCCTTCCATACTGCGCATATCCAACATCTGTTTAAACCTTTTCACCATAATCTTCCTTGGGGAAGCAATTACCTGAAAGAAAGTGACGGACAGCCGGAATTCGGGGTAGGCAGGGAAAAATGGGCGGAGGGTTAACCCGGAAAACGTCTATTCGTCAATCTCGATGGCCCCGGTGGGGCATTCCTCCGCTGCCTCCCGGCAGCAATCCCACAGATCCTCGGGGATCGCCTCGACAGAGACGAAAGCGCTCTCGTCGCCCAGCTGAAATATCTCCGGACAGAGGTCGGCACAGAGCCCACAAAAGATACACTCATCGTTAACATACGCTTCCATGAACAGATCTCCTCCTCATTGTCGATAGCCTTAATATGACCCTTTGAGGGGAGAGTATACCCGGCTGAGGGCCTGCTTTCACCCGTGATCGGCCGCTTTGCAGGCGGTTGAACGCGCCCTCACCGGGGATCTTCCGGCCGGGGCGGCAGCTGCCGTGAAAGCGGTCGGCCGAGCCGGGAAAGTGAACCGCCGCAGGTGCCGGCCGGTAAAACCGGCAAATGGGCGTTCCTGCTTTTAAGCGGCCAGGGCTGAAACGGGCGGCCGTTGATATTGACCAGGGGGCGGGGCGGCTCTTTTTTCCGGGTGGCCAGAGAAACGATGATCATGAAGAAAACCGAAGCGGCCAGGGCCGGGATGGAGCCGATATAGACGGCATCCCAGATCGCCCCCTCCATCTGAACGGCACCCTCCGCCAGGGCCGGATCGCCCCTCAGGATAACCCGGCTCATGAAATAGGCGATGGCCAGAAGCCAGGTGAAGAGCCCGCCGAGCAGGGCGGCTATCGCCCCGCTCTGGTTGCATCCCTTCCAGAAGTAGCCGGCAGCATAGGGGGCAAAGAGCCCGACCAGGATCAGGGACCAGGTGATCACCGCAAGCATATAGATGGTCTGGGCGAAGCAGGCGAGCAGCAAGGAGCCGACAGCGATCA
>JAAZPS010000197.1 GCA_012797095.1 Bacillota bacterium
AGATATTTTGGTTGATGCGCCCGGGTGAGGGGCCTCGCTTCTGCCAGCTTCACCTCCTTTTTGTGCGGCGCTTTCCAGGCAGAGAAACGGTGACAGCACCGGGAGAAATAGCCCGATCCCGAAAAGGATCAATCCGGGCCATCTCCACCATGATTCAAAGTTCCATGAAGCCAGAAATAACATGGGGAATGCAACTAGGATCATAATGGCCGACAGATTCAGCAGCCGACCGCTGTCAAACTCAATTTTTTTCATAGATACTGCCCCTTTTAAACTAGAGATGATTTACTCAGGCCAGATAGTAGATCAGCAGAATGATGCCGGCCAGAACAGCGCCGATGAGCGACAGGGGCAGCACCTTCCGGAGAACCTTGCCCTCGCTTCCCAGAATGGCCGCTGTCGTTGTTCCCAGGATGATATTCCCCGGGGAGATCGTATTCCCCATCGCTCCGCCGCCGGTCTGGGCGCCCAGCACCGGAGCGATGGCGATCCCCAGGATATCGGCGGTTGTCCGCTGAAAATCAGCAAACAGGATATTGGAGGCCATATTGCTGCTGGTGATGAATGCTCCGAGCAGACCGATCAGGGGAGCAAAGAAGGGGAAAAGTGCGGCCGTGGCCCGGGCGGTTCCCTGGGCCAGAACCATGGTCAGGCCGCTGGCCTGCATCACCTGGGACATCGCCACCAGGGCCACCACCGCAATGGTTGACGGCATCAGCTTCTGCGTTGTCCGGGAGAATATTCGATTGACCTGACCGAATTTGAGCGTCTTATTCCTCAAGAACAGGACCAAACCGCCGAGCGCTCCCACCAGAAGAAAGGTTCCCGCATGCGTGAATACGGTGATCGGCGAATAGAGTGCCGCTGCCGGCGTAAATACGCCGAGAGATGTCTCGGTGGCCGGAAAGGAGAGCCCTATTTGCCAGAAGGAGAGAGCCTTCTTCACCGGCATGATCACCAGCACGATCAGGGTAACTGCCGTCAGGATATAGTAGGAGGAAAGGGCCTGATGCAATCCGAGCTTCTCGGAGGTACTGTCCCGGACAACCGCCTGCTCTCGATTCATGATCGTGCTGTCGAGCAGGCGATAGGTTTTCCGGTAAAGAGGGAGGCGGCCGATCAGATAGACCAGACCCAGAGTGAGACTCGAGACCAGGAAATTGGCCAGAGTCGGATTGACCTGGGTCAGGAGAAGCTGTCCCCCGCCGTGCAGGGTGGAGATCGCCAGGATGGCGGCAAGGCCCATCTTGACAGCCGGCAGCCGGCCGTAAAACCAGGCGATGCTGATTCCGGCGATCAAATTGAAGATCCAGGTAAACAGTGCGGCCCACAGGGCGGTTTCATAGAGCTCACCCCCGGAAAGGCCGGCATGAATGACCAGGGCGTCCCAGGCCACCGCCAGGGTCCCGAAGGTATTCGCCCAGGCATGTCCCACCAGGGGTATGATCACGGCCCACAAGGGCTTTACCCCCAGCCCCAGCAGCAGGGGAGCACCCACGGCTACAGGCACCCCGAAACCGGTGATCCCCTGGAGGAAGGATACGAAGACCCAGCCCACGGCAAATATCTGCAGCAGCTCGTTGGGAGAGAACTGCACCAGCGCCTGCCGCAGGGTATCGAAAGCACCGGCCTCCTGGGAGATCTCGTAGATCAGGATCGCCGGCCAGATTATCGTGAGAATGGTCAGAGCGCTCCAGGTCCCCTTGGTGATTGCGTTGGTCAGCACTTCCCAGTCGGCCCCGAACAGGGCTACGGACATCACCACCGCCAGGGCCAGGCTGAACGGGGCCGCCTCGGCCACCCCCCGCCGCAAGCCGATCATGATGATCAGCAAGGCTGCGATCGGTGAAACTGCTGCCAGCCAGTAGCCGAAAGTAACCGGTAGACTCATCTTCAGGATCCCTCGCCTTGTTCGATTTCCAGTTCTTCGGAAAGGGCCAGAAAAGCCTGCTCAAACAACTCTGCCGGCAGGCGGCTGATCCCTGCGCCGACCATGCCCCGTCCCGCTTCCCGATGGGCCACAGCCGTATGGATCGAGGGTACGATACCCGTTTCAACGACCTTGAGCAGATCGATACCGGTGGGCGCGCCCCTCATATCGAGAGCAGGGATAGCATAATGCGGCGATTCGCCCGCGGTGATCTCGTACATATCGGCGGTGGAATCCATCGATGTCTGAAAAGAATCGGCCCCCAGGAAAGGCACGATGGCCGGCGAGGCGGCCATGACCATCCCCCCCACACCGATACACTCCATGATCGCGCTGTCACCAAGGTCAGGGCAGGCATCCTGCGGTCCGAATCCGGAGAAGAAAAGGGTCTCCACTTCCGGCGAAGGGGCCACAAACCAGCGCTCGCCGAGACCGCTTACCCTGATGCCGACTTCATAGCCGTTGCGGGAGATAGCAGTGACAATGGAAGAGCCCTTGATCTTGTGGGCTGCGTCCATCGTTGCCTTGGCAGCGGCCATGCCGAAGTTCAGGAAAAACTGATCGTTGCGCCGGGATAGAAAGGTGAGGATCTCTTCACCGACGGCAGGATCCGGCGCTGCTGCCACCACCTCGACCGCCAGTTCCCGCAGCAACAAACAGGTCGAGGCGTGATTTCTCATATGCAGTTCATCGCCCATGCTCAGCGCCTGGGAGATAATGCTGCGCATATCCATTCCCCCGATCCGGTTGACAATGCGGGCCAGAACCGGCGCTAGCACCTTCTCGATCCATCGAAGATGCTCCACCACCGGCGGCCCGTATGCTCCGAATCGGATCACCTGCCCCATCCCCTCGTTGATCGTGCTGTAGGCGCTATTTCCGCCAGTCTGGTTCTCGATCACCACCAGCGGCATGGAGCCGGTGATGATTCCGGTCATCGGCCCAACCGCACCGCGCTCGTTGCAGGGCTGAAATTTCAGCTGCGGAGC
>JAAZPS010000021.1 GCA_012797095.1 Bacillota bacterium
AAAGAGCTTGCCCTGCTGCCCGCAGTAATCGGCCAGATAGCCCGCGGCACGCTCGTTGAACTCCTCCCGGACCGGATCGGCGCAGCTCAGATCGATCAGCAAGAGGATCAGATTGGCCCGCGCCAGCGCCTCCAGGGTCAGCGCCAGCCGGGGTCGCTCGAAGCGCGGCAGCGGTTCTCTCTCCGGCAGGGCCGCCGTATCGATGAGCGCCAGGCGGCGGTACGGCCGCAGCGGCAGATGGACGGTGAAGGTGCGCACCACCCCGCTACCGCGCCGGCCCCGGCCCACCATCAACCTGCGGGCGCCCGCCGGCGAGAGCAGCGCCCTGCCCTCGCCCTCCCGGCCCACCTCGCTGTAGCTGAGGCTGGCCGCTCCCATGTACTCGGCAAAATTGATGCAAAAAAGGGTTTTCCCCACCCCGGCGGTCCCGACCACGGCCAGATTGAGATTGATCACCGCTCCACCGCCAGATCAGCGGCCTCCAGGGTGATCAGCTCCTCCCGACCGGGCCGCTCCCGGCCGCTCAGCCGCAGCGCCTGCCGGCGGATCGCCTTCTCCAGGATATTGCGCACCAGCCGGGCATTGCTGAAGTTGAGCTCCCCCTGACGCGCGCTCAGGTAACGACGCAGCGCCGCCCGGGCCTCCTCCGAATAGGAGTAGTGGCGCCGCCGCGCCATCATCCCGGCGATCTCCAGCAGCTCGGTAGGGCTGTAGTCTGGGTAGTCGATCTGGATGGGAAAACGGGAGCTCAGCCCCGGGTTCAGCTTCAAGAAAGCGCTCATCTCCCGGCGGTAACCGGCCAGGATGAGCACAAAGTCGTGACGGTAATCCTCCATCGCCTTGACCAGCAGATCAATGGCCTCCTTGCCGAAATCCTTGGCCCCGCCCCGCCCGAGCGAATAGGCCTCGTCGACAAAGAGCATCCCCCCCATCGCCTTCTGGACCTGCTCCCGCGTCTTCTGGGCGGTATGGCCGATATATTCGCCGACCAGATCGGCCCTTTCCACCTCGACGAGGTGCCCCCGGCTGAGCACACCCTGCCCCTGGAAAAGCCTTCCTAACAGCCGGGCCACCGTGGTCTTCCCCGTCCCCGGGTTCCCGCTGAAGATCATATGTAGAACCAGCGGCTCGCATCTGAGATGGTGTGCCGCCCGCTGCCGCCCGATCTCGATATAGGCGCCGATCTCCTCCACCGTCTTTTTAACCTCGGCGAGCCCGACCAGCTGCTGCAGCTCCCATAGCGCCGCCGCTGCGGCAGCCTGCTCCCGCGCCCCTTTGGCCGCCGCCGCCCCCGGCGGCACCTCGCTCAGCCGGTGCAGCGCCTCCAGGGTGCCGATCTCCCCCTTGGCGATCCCCCGGTACAGCCGGGGAGCTTGCGGATGATCGGGCGATCTGACCGGAAGGAACATCTCCCGCTCACGCTCCTTTCAAACAACCGCTCTAGTATACGCTCTCCCGCGTAAAATGGTACGGATCCGGGCGGCTCGTGAGCCGGACCGTGGGGGGTCGATTATCAGGAGGTACTGTTCGATCGTGGGATTCGATGGCGGGCGGCTCAAGATCTGTTCCTACGGGAGCAACCCCTACGGGATTTTGTTTGATTGTTATAAGCTGCCGCGCGCGGGTTTGGTTATTGTGAATCATACCGAGGGGATTTTGGTTATGTCCGCAGGAGCAAATAAAAAAGACACCGTCCCCCGGGAGTGTCTTTTTTAACCTATCTCTTTTATCTGAGGACTAGCCCTCTTCTTTTCCCGCCCCGCTTTCCGCGGATTGCTGCAAGGTGATATTGCGGTGCGGTATGACCGTGGAGATGGCATGCTTGTAGACCAGCTGCTGCTTCCCCTCCACCTCGATAAGCACTGTAAATTGATCAAAACTGCGGATATTCCCTTTGATCTGGTAACCGTTCACCAGAAATACTGTTGT
>JAAZPS010000198.1 GCA_012797095.1 Bacillota bacterium
CGGGCAATCGTGTAGAGACAGTCACCCGGCTGAACTGTATATTCCATGATTTTCGGCCGGTGAGCCCTCTCCTCGAGAGATGCAGTAAAATCCCGCAGCTGCAGATAATAAAGCGGGATCCCCGGCGCTTCATTATCTTCCTGAGCCACGGCGAATAGACTCCCCGCAAAGCCGCAGCAGACCAGCCCAAAGATCAGCACTACCGTGATCGCTTTAGCAAGAGCTGACATCATAAAGCCTCCTCTTAACAGCAGATTGAACCATATTTTGCTGTTTGGAAGGCAATTTTATTCACTTTCGACCTTCCGGGGGGTCAACAAAGTGGTTGTTAAGGACCGGATCCGGTTGAGAAAGCGAGGTAAAATCACGCGTTCCGGCTGCCCCGAAGCAGCCTTCTACCGGTTGAAAAGATCAGGATCTTTTTAAAAAGAGTACATGTTGTTCAGAAAGTCCTCGTTGTTCTTGGTCTGCTTCAGTCTATCGAAAAGCATCTCCAGAAATTCCACATTTTGCGTATTCCCCATCGCCCGCCGCAGCGCCCACATCAGCTCTATCTTGCGCTCATCCAGAAGAAGCTCCTCGCGGCGCGTTCCGGAGCGGGAGATATCGATGGCCGGGAAGATGCGTCGTTCGGAGATCTTGCGATCCAGATGTAGCTCCATATTGCCGGTCCCCTTGAATTCCTCGTAGATCACGTCATCCATCCGGCTGCCGGTATCGATCAACGCCGTCGCAATAATGGTCAGGCTGCCCCCACCGTCGATATTCCGCGCCGCACCAAAAAAGCGCTTCGGCTTGTAAAATGCCGCCGGGTCAATACCGCCTGAAAGGGTCCGTCCGCTCGGGGGAATCACCAGGTTGTACGCCCGGGCCAGTCGGGTAATGCTGTCCAGAAGGATGGCCACATCGCGACCCTGCTCAACAAGGCGCTGGGCCCTTTCCAGGACCAGCTCGGAGATCCGGATATGATTTTCCGGACGCTGATCGAAGGTTGAGCTGGCCACATCGGCCTTGACGCTGCGCTCCATATCGGTAACCTCTTCCGGCCGTTCATCAACCAGAAGGATGATCATGACCACCTCGGGATGATTGGTCGAGATGCTGTTGGCAAGCTGTTTCAGAAGGATCGTCTTTCCCGCTTTTGGAGGAGAAACGATCAAGCCCCGCTGCCCCTTGCCGATGGGGATAAGCAGATCGATGATCCTGGTAGCGAGGATATGGGGCTCCGTCTCCATGCGCATCGCTTCGCGGGGATGTACCGGTATGAGCGAAGTAAAGGACGGCCGGCGCAGGAAGGATTCGGGATTGACCTCATTGATCGACTCGACCTGCAGCAGGGCATAATATCTTTCATTGTCTTTCGGCGGCCTGATCTTCCCGGAGACCATATCACCGGTGCGTAAATTGAACCGGCGGATCTGCGATGCGGAGATATAGATGTCGTCGTCGGAATAACAATATTTGTAACGGCGGAGGAAGCCGAAGCCGTCATTCATGATCTCGAGAAGGCCGGAGGCGCTGTCGTATTCCTTTTCCGAACCGCCGGCCCCGCTCTCTTCAGCATTGGCCTCGGCGGAGAGAAGCACCCCGGTCAAAGCATCGATCAGCTCCTGTTTACGCATGGTCGAATGGCCCCGGATCTCTTTCTCCCTGGCCAGACGGCGGAGCTCGTTCAGTGTTGCCGATTTCAACTGACTTGGTTCCAATTTGCTGACACCACCTTTATCTTTTTATCTGTTTGTTTTCACCCCTGCAGACGATGCCCGTTGCGCGGGCGAACCCTCCAGCCTTCATCATCCCTCGGAAATGTCCGTCACCGCTGCGCTGAGCCGGACATTCAGAAGAGCGGTGCACAACCGATGCGGTTGCAGGGGCGGGGCGAGGCCCCCGGAGCACCACAAGCCGTTCCGGGGGTGGCCGGGCAGGGAAAGCGGTGATCCATTTTTAACCACAGAAATTGTGCGCAGTTTTACCGGGGGGGGTCCAATACCTTTCTCATGAAAAATTATGATCTTTTTGAGGATAATTTATTCCAGGCGCAGCGTCGATGACCGGGGCCGGCAGCCGCGGTCAACGCCTGTCACGATCACTGTATTCGCGACTAACTTTCTATTTCCTGCTTTTCAAGATAAATTCTCTACTTTTCTGATGAATAGCTGACCTTTGGACCATACTATCTATTCAGCAAACCTGATACAGAGACGGAGGGGAGCAGTGATGAATCTATTTCGCGGACTTTTGATCATTCTTATTGCCCTACTGTTAAGCATATCCGCCAGTTTCGGTTATCTGGTCTATACTGTCGGGAAGATGGATCGGCTCCCGAAACCCTCACCCCCTTTAACCACGCGGATCTATGACTGTCAAGATCAGATCATGGCAGTGCGCTATCAGGAAAACAGGATCGATCTCCCCCTGGAGCAGATCTCCGGCCACCTGGTCAAGGCCACCCTGGCGGTGGAAGACCGCCGCTTTTACCGACACTCGGGGTTCGATCCGGCCGGTCTGCTTCGGGCCCTGTTGAACAATCTCCGAAGGGGCCAGACCGCCCAGGGGGGCAGCACCATCACCCAGCAGCTGGCCAAGAATCTCTACCTTACCCATGAGCGCACCCTGAAACGGAAACTGAAAGAAGCGCTTTACACCATTCATCTGGAGCGCAATTACGATAAGAACGAGATCCTGGAGATGTACCTGAATACGATATACTACGGTAATTTTGCTCACGGGGCCGAGGCTGCCTCCCGCAATTATTTCGGTAAAAGCGCCGCCGATCTCAGTCTGGCCGAGGCGGCACTCCTGGCCGGGCTGCCCAAGGGACCCTCGTACTATTCTCCCCAGCTGAACCCCGAGGCGGCCGAGCAGCGCCGTCGCACTGTTCTCAATCAGATGCTCACTGCCGGCTTCATCAGCGAGCAGGAGAAGGAGGCCGCCCTGAAGGATACGCCGCTCTTTCGTGAATTGCCTGCCGGAGAGAACGGTGCCTACTTTTTGGACTATCTGATCAACAGTGAGCTGGCCGCTCTGTTCGGGGGAGATCTTGGCCCCGTCTATCGGGACGGCCTCAGGATATATACCACCCTGGACCCGGAGATGCAGCAGATCGCAGAAGAGATCATTGCTGGAATCGGCGGTGAGCAAAGGGACGAAAATGGTATCCGGCAGCCCCAGGGTGCACTGGTGGCTCTGGATCCGGCTACCGGTCAGGTCAAGGCTCTGGTAGGAGGACGCGACTTCAAGGAAAGCAGCCTCAACCGAGCGATCATTCCACGTTCCCCGGGCTCCTCCTTCAAGCCCTTTGTCTATGCGGCGGCCCTTGAAAACGGTTTTACCGTCAATGATCGGGTGCGCTGCGAAAAGGTCTCTTTCGTTGAAACAGGGCTGCCCGAGCCATACGCCCCGTCTGATTACGGTGGGTCCTTCCACAACCGCGAGCTGACCATCCGTGAAGCGGTGGAAAAGTCATGCAATATTGTTGCAGTGAAGGTTCACCAGATGATCGGCAGGGAGAAAGCGGTGGAGATGGCCCACCGCCTCGGGATCAACAGCTCCCTGGAGCCTTATCTTTCCCTGCCTCTGGGAACAAACGAGATCACCCTACTCGAGCTGACAGCGGCCTTCGCTCCCTTTGCCAACGGAGGTTTCCGGATAAAACCGCTTTTTATCCGCAAGGTTGTTGATGCGGCAGGGAGGATCCTGCTGGAGAACAGATCCCAGAAAGAGCAGGTGCTGAGCCCCGCCGTCGCCTATCTGCTCACCGATATGCTTGAGGGTGTTCTCGCCGGGGAAGGCACCGCCGCCGCCGCCGGATCCATTTTGCATCGACCCGCCGCGGGAAAATCAGGAACCTCCCAGGATAACAAGAATGCGCACATGATCGGCTATACCCCGCAACTTGTGGCCGGGATCTATATCGGTGATGATTACGGAAAATCCCTTGGATCGACAGGGGGAGGGTTAGCCGCTCCCCTGTGGGCCTGGTTCATGGAGAAAGCGCTGGCGGACAGTGCTCCCCTTGACTTCGAGATCCCCGCTGGGGTCGTCAGCCGCTCTCTCTGTCCCGAAACCGGCTTGCTCAGAGGCCCCTTCTGCCCGGAACCGACCCGGGAGGAGCTCTTTCTCGGAGGAACGGAGCCGTCAGAGGAATGCTCCCAGTGCAGACCCTCGTTCTGGTGGCCCTGGTTCCCTTCGGTGAAAAGCTCCTCCGGCCTCCCCTAAAGCAAAAAGGGGTTGCTCCGGGCTTCGTCACCGATGGTGGTGGCCGGTCCATGCCCGGGGTAGACCACGGTGGCAGGCGGCAGCACCAGCAATTTTTCCCTGATCGCCTTGATCAGCCCGGTTCGGGAACCCCCGGCCAGATCGGTTCTGCCGATCGAGCCGGCAAAAAGAGCATCGCCGGTAAATACTGCTCCGGCACCACACAGCGAGATGGAGCCCCTCGTATGGCCGGGGGTCTCCACCACCGTCAGCAGCTGCCTTCCGAAGGAGATCTTCTCGCCCTCCCGGAGCAGCCGATCGGGGGGGACAGGCTTGCCGAAAAAAAAGCTCAGCCCAAAGATAGGTTTCCGGTAAGTCTCCAGCTCCTTTTCCGGCAAAGCAAGCGGCACCTGGAGCGCCTTTTTCAGCCTGCCGTTGGCCCCGGTATGATCGATATGTCCGTGGGTATTGACAATCCCGGTTATCTTCAGCCCGCTTTTTTCGATCTGCTGGAGAATCCGTTTACCCTCGGCTCCGGGATCGATAACAATCCCCTCCCCGGTCACCCCGCAGGCCGCCAGATAGCAATTGGTGGCAAACATCCCGACCACCAGTCTTTGCACTTCCATCCTTCCGCCCTCCCCTTTAAAAGATCTTTCCGGCAGTACGGTCAACCTCCAGGCCAGGGCGGGGATGAACCTGACCCTGCCCCGCCTGCTCTAGCCGCCCATCTTCAGGGCAGTGCGAACAACCCTTTTGATATCGGTCAGATCGCCGAGCATGGAGCCGAGCCTGCGCCGCACCGCCTCCGCCCCGATCAACAGCGCCGGTACCGGATTGAGGGTATGGCTGCCGTGCGAAAGGTCCTCGATATTGCCGTGGTCGCTGGTGACGAGCAAAAGCGTCTCTTCCGGATCCAACCGCGCTGCCGCCGCTCCGAGAAATCGATCCAGGATCCCGATGACCCGGCCGGCTTCTTCCGGATCGGCCTGATGGCCGGCATAGTCGGTAATGAAATATTCGAAGAGAGAGAAATCATAGCCCGCTCCGATATCGATCAACCTTTTGCCGGCCTCCTCCGGTGTAATTACGGGAACAGAAAAACCGGCCCTGTTCAAAAGCTCATTGGTCAGGTCCATGAAGAGGGCTTGCCCCCTCGCCAGGTGATCGATACCGTGAAAGGGCAGCCCCCCGTAGTAGGTGATCAGGGTTGAGCAGGAGTAGCGCTCTTCCCCAAACCCCTTTCCGAGCTGCTCGAAGAACTGGGGGCGGTAGGCATTGATAAAAGCGCAGCGGTAGCCTTGCCCCCTCAGGAAGCCGAAGAGACCCTCCTTCCTGAGGAGGGTGCGCAAGATCTCGTTCGGGAAACCGCTCAGATGATAGCCCAGATGGTGAGGCGCATTGATCCCGGTAAAAAGCGCCGCCTGACCGGTCGCGCTCTGGGGCAGACCGGATACCCCCAGCTGCGCATCGAGGGCGCGGAGGGTGGCCGCATGATCGTGAAAGCCGCTCATCTCCCCGGTAAGCGGGTTTCCCCGAAACAGCGTCTCCAGAAAGGGGGTCTCGGCAAAGACAAAAGGGTTCTCCGGGGAGACTTTCCCCAGACCCATACCATCAATAAAGACAACGATAACCCTCAAACCATCTCTCCTTCACCGGATAGCAGCTACTGCTCCGCCGCCTCCGCTTCGCCGGGGACAACGGTGATGGTCCGGCTGCGGCCGTTCCGCAGAACGGTCAGCTCCACGGTGTCGCCCGGATAATAGCTTAACAGCGCATCGAAAAGCTGCGCAATATAACGAACCTTTTTTTCCCCGACTGCAACTATCACATCGCCCTCTTTCAGTCCGCCCTCAACCGCCGGGCTGCCCGGATTGACCTCGCTGATATAGACTCCCTGATCCGTGGAATCGCCGGTATACGTGGAAAGGTTCTGGATCAGGATTCCCATCTGGGGACGGCGAACCCGGCCGTCTCTCTTTAAATCATGAGCAACCCGTTTCACCGTATTGCTGGGAATGGCCAGGCCGATCCCCTCCGCCTCGCTGATCTTGGCCGAATTGATCCCGATCACCTCGCCGCGCAGGTTGATCAGCGGCCCGCCGCTGTTGCCGTGGTTGATCACCGCATCGGTTTGAATGTAGGTGTAGGCATACTGGCTCTGCGATGCTCTCACCTCGCGTTCCAGGGCGCTTACAATCCCCCGGGTAACCGTATGTTTGAGAAAACCCAGCGGATTCCCGGCAGCGAGCACCGTCTCACCGGCCCGGACCTCCTCCGAATCGCCCAGGCCGATACAGGGGAGCTCCTGCTGCTCGATCTTCAGAAGTGCCAGATCGGTCAGGCGATCCTCGCC
>JAAZPS010000022.1 GCA_012797095.1 Bacillota bacterium
CTGCCGGGGGCAGTCCGGCCAGCTTGGCCAGATCTACCGCCGCTTCGGTATGGCCGGCCCGGCGGAGCACCCCGCCGTCGCGGGCCTGCAGGGGAAAGATATGGCCCGGACGGCGCAGATCGGCGGGCCGGGCTTCGGGATCGACGAGGGTGCGGATGGTCTCGGCCCGCTCGAACGCGGAGATCCCGGTGGTCACTGAGGAGGCGTCCACGGAGACGGTGAAGGCGGTCTGGTAGGTATCGGTATTGTGGACAACCATCTGGGGCAGATCGAGCTGCCCCAGCCTTTCGGCAAGCAGGGGCGTGCAGACCAGACCGCGGCCGTGGCGCACCATGAAATTGACCGCTTCCGGAGTGACCTTGGAGGCGGCCATGATCAGATCGCCTTCATTTTCCCGATCTTCATCATCGACCACGACAATCATCCGTCCCGCCTGTAGATCGTTCAGAGCTTCTTCGATTGTGTTAAAAGGCATCTTCTATTCCTCCTGTCGCTTCAAATAAAACCGTTCTCTTCCAGAAAAGCAGCGGTCAGTGTTTGGCCGCTCTCCCGGCTCCGTTCGAGGTGCGGCCCCAGCAGCCTCTCCACATATTTGCCGATAAGATCCACCTCCAGGTTGACAGTGCTGCCGATCTTGAGCGTGCCCAGGGTGGTTTTCGCGGCGCTGTGCGGAATCAGCGAAACGCTGAAACCCTCCGGGGTGAGCGCGGCAACGGTCAGGCTGACTCCGTCGACCGCAATGGAGCCCTTTGGAATGAGGTAGCGCTCCAGCTCCGCCGGCATCCGGAAGTGCATGATCACGGCGTTCCCTTCAGGATAGCGCCGGATCAGGGTGCCGGTGCCGTCAATATGGCCGCTGACCAGATGACCACCGAGGCGGCCGCCCAGGGGAAGGGCCCGCTCCAGATTGAGCCCTTCTCCGGGGGAGAGGGCCCCCAGATTGCTTTTGCGCAGGGTCTCGGGCATCACCACCGCGCTGAAAGATCCGGCGGACAGCTCCGTCACCGTCAGACAGACTCCGTTCACGGCAATGCTGTCGCCGACGGCGCTCCCCTGGAGCAGCTCCCCGGCGGAGATGACCAGTCTTGCTCCGCCGCGAGAGCTATCCCGGGCCCGCAGGCGACCGATCTCCTCTACCAGGCCGGTGAACATCTTTTAACCCGCCTCCTTCTTGCCGATAGATTCACTGCGGCGGCGCCGGTCGGGTGGCGGCGTTCTCCCCGGTTCCTGCGGCAGCGGCGCTGCCGCCGGCTCTCCGGGGATAACCGATCATGAGCAGATCACCGTCGTACTGCTTGATCTCCAGATCCTCCAGGTGCCAGGCCTGCTCGAGTGCGGCCACCCCGCTGCCCCCGAAAGAGGTGGGGCTCTCCCGCCCGCCAACAATGAGCGGCGCGATAAAGAGCATCAGCTTGTCGATGAGACCCGCCTCGAGGAGGCTGTAGTTCAGGGTGCCGCCTCCCTCCACCAGCAGCTGGCAGACCCCCCGCTCCCCCAGTTTGTCGATGAGGGCATCGAGGTCGACCCGCCCCTGACGCTCCGGCAGCAGCAGGATCTCAACCCCTTTCTCCTCCAGGGCCCGCCTCTTCTCCGGCGGGGCCGCCGCCGTGGCCGCCAGCAGCGTAGCCGCGCGCGAGGGCATCTTGATCATCCGGGCGTCGATGGGCAGCCGCGCCCTGCTGTCCACGACCACGCGCAGGGGATCCTTGCCTCCGCCCTCCTCCAGCCGGGAGGTGAGCCGGGGATCGTCCAGCAAAACGGTATCGATCCCCACGGCGATGGCATCGCTGTTGTTGCGCAGGCGGTGAACAAAGGCGCGGGCCTTCTCGCCGGTGATCCAGCGGGAACGGCCGGTTCTGGTGGCGGTTTTGCCGTCGGCGGTGACCGCCGATTTGACAATGACAAAAGGGCGACCGGTGGTGATATGCTTGACAAAGACCTCGTTCAGCCGGCGGGCTTTCTCCTCCAGCACGCCGACCTTGACCTTGACCCCCGCCTCTTTCAATCTTTGAAAACCTTTCCCGGAGACGAGGGGATTGGGGTCTTTCATCGCCGCGACCACCTTGCTGATCCCGGCACCGATAACGGCCTCGGTGCAGGGCCCGGTGCGGCCCTGATGAAAGCAGGGCTCCAGGTTGACATAAAGCACCGCCCCCCGGGCAGCCGCGCCGGCCTTTTGCAGTGCCATCACCTCGGCATGGGGCTCGCCGGCGGCCCGGTGGTAACCGGTTCCGATGATCTGACCGTCGCGCACGACCACAGCTCCAACCATCGGGTTGGGACTGGTTTTGCCTCTCCCCCGGCGGGCCAGGTCCAGGGCAGCCCACATGAAGCGATCATCAACAGCCAAAAGTGCTCACCTCGTTATCTATTTTCCCATAAGAAAAACCCTGACAACAGATCTTCAGGGTCCCGGGGAAAAGATCAGCTCCGGCTACCGTCTC
>JAAZPS010000199.1 GCA_012797095.1 Bacillota bacterium
AACCATCAGCCTGCACACTACGCTATAGAAGAGCGGAGATCCTTCGGGCTTCGCCCTCAGGATGACACAAATCATCCCGAGCGCAGCGGATGATCTTTTTTTTCGCTGTTGTGGGACAACAAGGTACGTCCCCTTTGTCCCACCGTCCCCTTTGTCCCACATTCCTTTTTCCCGGGACGACAGGGGGGTGTTGGCAGGGCAGCGGAAGTATATTTTCTGGGGAAGGTGTGTCAAAAGGGAGCGGTGTTGCTTACAATATAGCAGGTTGTAGATCAGGCCGGCATACACTTCTGCCGGCCGCGATCAATCACAGGCGAAGGGAGGTGAAACCGGTGCCGACGATAATCGTTGATCTTATCCCGCAGGGCCGGCGCAATCGTCCCGGTTACCGGTTGATACCCCGCTATATCACCATTCACGATACGGCCAATCCCAATATCGGCGCCGATGCAAGGGCCCATGCGCGCTACCTGAAGGGGGACAGCGCTGCCGCCATCCCGGCCAGCTGGCATTTCACGGTTGATGATTCGCTGATCATTCAGCATCTGCCGCTCGACGAAAATGGGTGGCATGCCGGGGACGGGACCGGGGGCGCCGGAAATAGGACCAGTATCGGCATCGAGATCTGTGAAAACAAAGACGGCATCCGCGTGGAAGCGGAGAGGAACGCCGCCTGGTTGACAGCGAAACTGCTCCGTGATTTTTCTCTGGATCTGGCGCAGGTTAAACAGCACCACCATTGGAGCGGCAAGAATTGCCCCAGAGTGCTCCGCGAACGGCCCGGGGGCTGGAGCTCCTTTCTGGAGGCGGTGCGCCTGCAGCTGCTTCCCTCCGGAAGCACCCCCATTGTCGGTCAGGCGAAGGCAACGGTGGCCCAGGCACAGGAATGGGCCCGGCGCAGGCAGGCTCAGGCCCGCTTTGTGGAGATCGCGCCGGTCTACTGGTATTTTGCTGCTCTCACCGGTCTCCGTCCGGAGGTGCTCTATGCCCAGAGCGCCAAGGAGACCGCTTTCGGGCATTACGGCGGTGCAGTCCAGCCCGCCCAGAACAACTGGGCCGGGATCAAGGTGGAGGAGGCCGCCGGAGACAGCACGGCCGACTTCGAGACCTTCGGCACACCGGAGGAGGGGGTCCGGGGTCATTTCAACCATCTCTGCGCGTACGTGGGGTTGAAACCGGTGGGCGAGCCTCACGGCCGCTACCGGGTGGTTCTGGGGCAGCCCTGGGCCGGTAAGGTTCGCTATGTCGAGGAGCTGGGAGGTAGATGGGCTGTGAGCGCTGATTACGGGATCAGCATTGTTCGCGATTACCTGAACGGGCTGCTGGCCGTGTCTCCGCCGCCCGTTCCCGAATTACCGCCCCAGGAGCCGCCCTCACCGCCGCAAAAACCCCCGGCGCTGCCCGATGAACCGCCGGAGATACCCGGACCGCCGGAGCCCGGGCTGCCGGGGGAAATCCCGGATCCGGAACCCGGGTTTCCGGAGAAACCGCAGCCGGGGGGCGGCGGTCTTCTCTCCTGCCTTTCGGGACGGCTGCTCCGCTGTATCTACGAATTTCTGAAAAGGATCACCGCCAGGGTGGAGCGGGCGATGGTGAAAGCCCGGGGGGAGGCCGGAAGCGATTGATAAAGCAGGGGCGGCGCAGTGAGGAAGGGCTCGTTTCAAAAGAATGCAGCAGCGCTAGGGGGCGCCAATTACTGCTGCCGGCAGGTAAACCGGAAGAAACGTTTAATCTATTCAGGGAGTTCAAGATCTTCAGGCGAGCCTTTCTTGTAATTCATCGATGACCCGGATATGATCTGGGCGGGGCGGAAAACCGTGGATGGCGGAGGGAGCAGGACACCTTGAAAATTGTTGTTATCGGCGGGGGCTCGAGCTATACCCCCGAGCTGGTCTCCGGGATCATTGATACGCACTGCTCCTTTCCTGTCTCGGAGATAGCG
>JAAZPS010000200.1 GCA_012797095.1 Bacillota bacterium
AAGAACAAGCGTACCGCCGTGTCATCCTGAGCAAAGCGAAGGATCTCGCTTTTGATCGGTGGAGACGCGGAGATCCTTCAGGCTGGCGCCCTCAGGATGACAGGAAAGGGGCTAAGCGACCTCTGGAGAACAGGGGAGGACTGCGATCTCGGAGGACAGGAAAGGGGCTGCGCCTTTTGTAGAAGGGAAGGAGGGGGATGGGCTTCCCGGGAGGGCAGGAGATGGGCTGGCGCCTTCAGGAGGACAGCGGAGTACTGCGTCCTCAGAAGGACAGCGGGAAGATGCGCATTCAAAAGAACAAGCGTACCGCCGTGTCATCCTGAGCAAAGCGAAGGATCTCGCTTTTGATCGGTGGAGACGCGGAGATCCTTCAGGCTGGCGCCCTCAGGATGACAGGAAAGGGGCTAAGCGACCTCTGAAGGACAGAAAATGGGCTAGCGCCTTCAGGAGGACAGCGGAGTACTGCGTCCTCAGAAGGACAGCGGGAAGATATGCATTCAGAAGAACAAGCGTACCGCCGTGTCATCCTGAGCAAAGCGAAGGATCTCGCTTTTGATCGGTGGGGACGCGGAGATCCTTCGGGCTGACGCCCTCAGGATGACAGGGAAGAGGGTAATGACCTCGGGATGACGGAAGAAGGGGCTGCGCCTTTTGGAGAAGGAAAGGAGGGGAATGGCTTCACGGGAGGGCCCGGTAGGGTTGGGCGGTGGACACCTGAAAGAAGATCCTGATATAATTGAGTCAAGGCAGGCAAAATTTCAACTATTCAGGAGGAACAGAAATGGACGTAAAATACAGCCCCGGTACATTCTGTCGCGATATTCACTGCCCCGAGCACAAGGCTCTTGAATCGCTGGAGGGAGACGCTTACCTGGAGAAGAAAAAGATCCACTGCCAGGACTGCACCGCCTGGAGGTTCTTTCGCTGGTTGGAGGAGCGTAATTACAGGGTGATCCGGACCGCGGATGAGGTTCCGGCCAAGGAGCTGGCTGCCCGGCTCAAGGGGATCGATCCCGCCACCGTGGATCATCTGACCATCGAGGAGATCCTCTGCCTCTAAAAGCTGCTGCCGGATCCGGCAGCGGGCTTGTTTCAATCGGGAAGGATTCCCTGGAGCTGCTGCAGAATATAGGGTTCAGGCCGGGAAGGCCCTTTGGCTAGACCGGCTATTTCTTTTGGAGGATAAAAGCGAACGCAGATCGATGATCAAGCAGGAGCTGTCCCAGGGAATCAAGGATGCCTTTCCCATCGTGCTCGGTTACCTACCGCTGGGGTTCGCCTTTGGCGTGCTGGCCAGGGACGCCGGTCTTTCGGCGTTTCAAAGCATCTCCATGTCAGCGCTCTGCCTGACCGGGGCGGGCCAGTTTATCGCCATCGGGATGAGCAAAAGCGGCGGCTCCCTGCTGGCGATCATCCTGACCAATATCCTGGTCAATCTGCGCTACGCTCTCTTCGCCGCCTCCACGGTCCCCCATCTTCAGGGGAGGGTTTCCCCTGCAGCGGCCACGGCCCTCTCCTACGGCCTCACCGACGAGGTCTACGCTGTTTCGATGAACCGCTACCGCAGCCGCGAGGCGACAACGGCCTACCTGGCCGGACTGGTCTTCACCGCCCACCTCTCCTGGATCGGTAGCACCTTCTTCGGGGCGCTTCTGGGCCACTTCATCGGCAACACCGAGCAGCTGGGGATGAACTTTGCCCTGCCGGCCATGTATATCTCTTTGCTGGTGATCCTGGTGCGGCGCAAGAGCGAGCTCTACGCCGCCCTTGCCGCAGCGCTCGTCGCCATTCTGGTCGGCCAGCTCATCCCCGCATCCATGTCCACCAATTTCAATATCGTTGCGGCCACCTTTGCCGGAGCGACCCTGGGGGTGCTGCTCCGTGAGTGATCTCCAGATCTGGCTGATGATCTTCGGTGTGGCCGTGGTGAGCATGGCCCCGCGCATCCTTCCGGTAGCCCTCTTCTCGCGAAGAGAGATGCCCCCGCTGCTCAAACGGTGGCTCTCCTTTGTCGCCCCGGCGGTCCTCGGCGCCCTGACCGCCGTCTCCATCCTGGCCCCGGCGGGCCGGCTTGATCTTGGCACGGGCAACCTCTACCTCTGGGCCTTTTTCCCCACCCTGGCAGTGGGGTTGAAGTCAAAAAGCATCTTCCTGACCCTCTTCGCCGGGATCATCTCCATGGCCCTAATTTATCACCTGGCAGGGTGACCCTTCCGCGGCAAGAGCCGCTCTGCGGAGCCGCTCTTTCACCCGGGCAAAGCCCAATCCGCTCAGCGAGGAGATCGGCAGCAACCCCGCGCCGGTATAGAGCAGGCAGCGGCCGCGCCCGGGC
>JAAZPS010000201.1 GCA_012797095.1 Bacillota bacterium
CAGCGGTTCTTACATTGCCCTGGGAACGATCCTGCTCGATCGGGAGCTGGCGCCGGACCGCCCCCTGGCGGAGAGCTGCCTGCAATGCGGCCGCTGCCGCGAGGCCTGCCCCACCGGGGCGTTACAGGAGCCGCATGTGATCGACCCCTACCGCTGCCTCTCCTATATCACCCAGGCTCCGGGGGTGATCCCCCCGGCCGTGCGGCCCCTTCTGGGCGGGCGCCTTTACGGGTGCGATCGCTGCCAGGAGGTCTGCCCGCAGAACCGCCTTCCGCTGAGCACCCCGGCGGTCACTGCTCCGGCACAGGGGGCTGCCCTTATCTCGACCCGGCCCCTGTTGATCCCCCTGCTCGGGATGACCCGGCAGGAATTTAACCGCACTGTCGGCCCCACCGCCGCCGGGTGGCGGGGTCGCAACATTCTCCAGCGCAATGCCGTGGTCGCCCTGGGCAACAGCGGCCGCAGCGAGGCTGTCCCGACGCTGGCAGGGATCTTGCAAAACGATCCCCGGCCCCTGCTGCGGCTCCATGCCGCCTGGGCCCTGGGCCGGCTGGGCGGAGCGAAGGCTCGCCGCCATCTGGAGCGGCAGCGGCACCGGGAAGATGAACCGGCCGTCAGCGCTGAGCTGCAAACGGCGCTGGAGTTTTCCGGACCTTAATTGGCCAGTCCGCGCTCCTGCATCAGCTCGAGCAACCGGTTGGGCCGATCGGTGATGATCCCGTCAACTTTCAGATCGAGCATCTGCTTGAAATCGGCGGCCTCGTTGACCGTCCAGACGTTGACCCGGTAGCCCTTCTTCCGCGCCCATTCCATATATTTTTGATCAACCATCCGCTGCTCCGGATGAAGCGCTTCGGGCCTGAGCAGGGGGATGAACCAGCCTTCGCTCAGGTAACGGGGCAGATCCGGCGCATAGAGCAGACCTACCGGGATATCCCTGTCGGCATGCTTGATCCGCATCAGGGCAACAGGGTTGAACGAAGAGACGATCACCCGGCCGTAAAGATCGTGCTTCCGGATCGCCTCCACCACCGCCAGTTCAAGCCCATCGGTAGCAGGGGTCTCTGTTTTCAACTCGATATTGAGCCGCGTCTGCGGTTCGATGATCGTGACAACCTCTTCAAATGTGGGGATACGTTCCCCGGTATAAGCCTCATCAAACCACGCCCCGGCGTCCAATTTCTTGAGCTCGGCCACGGTCCGATCCTTTACCTGACCCTCACCGTCCGTGGTCCGTTCCAGTTCATAATCATGAATCACTACCAACTCGCCGTCCCGGGAGAGGATCACATCGAGTTCAATTCCATGCGCACCCATCCCCTCGGCTGCCAGAAAGGCGGAGAGCGTATTTTCGGGGGCCGCTTCCTGGGCGCCGCGATGGGCAAAGTTGAGCAGAGGGTGTCCATCGTAGAGATCGGCCAGGGGATCAGGGGTCCAGGTCCAGTAACGGATCGCCACCACCAGAACCGCCAGGGCAATCACGGCGATCACCGCCGCCACCAGCCAAAGGATCAGCTTGCCGATGAAACTGAGAACTTTCAACATCACCAACCA
>JAAZPS010000202.1 GCA_012797095.1 Bacillota bacterium
GACCAACAGATTGATCGGTGAAAAATCACCATACCTGCTGCAGCATGCCCGAAACCCCGTGGACTGGTATCCCTGGGGGGAGGAAGCCTTTGACAGGGCGCGAGCCGAAAATAAGCCTGTTTTCCTGAGTATCGGCTACTCAACCTGCCATTGGTGCCATGTAATGGCCCGGGAATGCTTCGAGGATGACGAAGTGGCGGCGCTGCTCAATGAAGAATTTATCTCCATCAAGGTAGACCGGGAGGAACGCCCGGACCTGGATCAGATCTATATGAGCGCCTGCCAGGCCCTTACCGGCCAGGGCGGCTGGCCGCTCTCTGTTTTCTTGACTTCCGACAAGAAACCTTTCTTTGCCGGCACCTACTTCCCCAAGCGCTCTCGCTATGGAATTACCGGGGTGATGGAGCTGCTGCCCCGGCTGGCCTCTCTGTGGCGGGAACAGCGGGAAGAGGCGGTGGAAGTGGGCGAGCAGCTTATGGCAGCGCTGGCGGAGCAGGGCCGGGGAGAGGGCCCGGGGGTGCTTCCCGGGAGTGACCTTCTCGATCAGGCGTACCGCCTGCTGCGGGACAGCTTCGATGGGCGTCACGGCGGCTTCGGCGGCGCTCCCAAATTCCCCGTGCCGCACCGGCTGACCTTTTTGCTGCGTTACTGGAAACGCACCGGGGAGCCGGAGGCGCTGCAGATGGTTGCCGCCACGCTGAAAAGGATGGCCCGGGGCGGTATCTTCGACCAGCTCGGGTACGGATTCCACCGCTACTCCACCGATGAACGGTGGCTGGCACCGCATTTCGAGAAGATGCTCTACGATCAGGCGCTCCTGGCGACAGCTTACCTTGAAGCCCTTCAGGTTACCGGAGAGCGGGAATTTGCCGATACGGCCCGGGCTATCTGCGAGTACCTGCTGCGGGATCTGCGGACCCTCGAAGGGGCCTTCTGCTCGGCCGAAGACGCCGATACCAGAGGGGAGGAAGGGCTTTTCTATCTCTGGACCCCGGCGGAGATCGCCGCGGTGCTCGGAGAGGAACAGGGCCGGCTGGTTGGAGAGTATTTCGGGGTTACGGAAAAAGGCAATTTTGAACAGGGCCGCAGTATTCTGCACCGGCCGCATGACCAGGGGAAATTTGCCGCGGAGAAGGAGCTGGACCCGGCAGAGTTGCAAGGGACGATCGATGCTTCAAGGGAGAAGCTGCTCCAGGCCCGCAGCGGCCGGGAGCGCCCGTTCAAGGATGACAAGATCCTGACCTCCTGGAACGGGTTGGTCATCGCGGCCCTCGCCGAGGGCGGCGCGGTTCTCGGCGAACAGCGGTATATCGAGGCGGCGGAGGCGGCCGCCTCTTTCATCAGGGAGAAGATGACTGTCCCGGGCGGGGGGCTGCTGCGGCGTTACCGCAGCGGTGAGGCCGCCTTGCCCGCCTTTCTCGATGACTATGCTTTTCTGATCCGGGGGCTGCTGGGGCTCTACCGGGCCACCTTCAACAGCGCCTTCCTGGAATGGGCTCTCTCGCTGAATGAATCGATGCTCGAGCTTTTCGGGACGGAAAGGGGGGCGCTGCAATTCACCGGTCCCACGGGGGACGGCGATCTGCCTGCCTTTGTTGATGCCTCCGACGGAGCGCTCCCTTCGGGCAATTCCGTGGCCGCCTTGAATCTGCTGCAGCTGGGCCGGTTGACGGGCCGGGAAGATCTGACGGAGCGCGGCGAGGCGCTCATCGAAGCTTTCGGCGGGGAGCTGCAGCGCTCTCCGGAGGCTTTTACCTGGATGCTGGCCGCTCTCGATTTTGCCCTTGGCCCCGCCGCAGAGCTGGTGATCACCGGTGAAGCCGGCTCTGCTGGGGTCGTGAAGATGGCCGAAGCGGTGC
>JAAZPS010000203.1 GCA_012797095.1 Bacillota bacterium
GGCGCCCTGTCCGATGTATTTTATCTGCGGTTAAGGAAAAAATCTAGGAAACAGCGGTTTTCGAAAAGGACGGTTTCGAACCATGGCCAGGGCGGTAGAAGGAGAGTATCGTGCATTCATGACCGGCAACGAGGCCGTTGCCAGGGCTGCTCTGGCTGCCGGCGCTCACTATATGTTCGGCTATCCGATCACCCCGCAGAACGAGATCATGCACCTTTGGCGCAAGCTGGCCCCACAATATGGACGGGGTTTCCTGCAGACGGAGGACGAGCTCGCAGCGGGGTTTGCCACCATCGGGGCGATTGTCAGCGGTAAGGCAGCCTTTTCGGCTACTGCCGGGCCGGGGACGGTTCTCTTCCAGGAACCCCTTTCCATGGCCGAGATGATGCGGCTGCCGGTGGTGCTGGTGGTGCAACAGCGCGGCGGCCCTTCCACGGCCACGGTGATCTATTCGCAGCAGGAGTTGACCCTGACCTGCTTTGGCGGCAATGGTGAAGGGATCCGTCTGGTCTATTCGACAAGCAGCCATCAGGAGCTTTACGATTACACGATCAAGGCTTTCCACCGTGCCTGGCGTTACCGTTTTCCGACATTTATTCTGGGGGACGGTTATCAGGCCAAGATGAGGGAGGCGCTGCAGCTGTACGATCCCGCCCTGCGCGGGATCGGCCCCATCCCGGCGCGTTCGATCTTCGGTTCGCGAAGAACGGATACGGAAGAACCGCTGCTGCACCTGCGCAACTCCTTCAGCGTGGAGGAGGAGCTCGGCGAGGTGCTCGAAAGACACCTGGCCGATTATGCCCGGGCGGTACCCGAACTGGTCGAACATGAATTTTTCGGGGAAGATGGCGGAGAGCTGCTTGTCGTTGCCCACGGTGTTGTCGGAAGGGCCGCACGGCAGGCGGTGCAGGAGCTGCGCCGGGACGGCCAGAGAGTTAATTTTTTCCGTCCCATCACCCTGCGGCCCTTTCCGAAGAAAGCCTTCAGGGAGGCACTTCACCGGAGCGGCGGGGCCGTGCTCGTGGCCGAATCGGCCGAGGGACAGCTGGGAAATCTGGTCCGCCTGGCCGCGTCCGCGGAAGGGCTGCCGGATTACCGCGGTTATTACCGCCCCGGTGTGGGGATCACGGCAGAAGAGATCAAGGAGGCGGTTCTGGATGAGCGAGCTGTCGATGCCGCGTTGCTGGAATCGAGAAAGTAAACCGCACCGCTTCTGCCCGGGGTGCGGTCACGGTCTGGTCCTGAAGGCCCTTGGGCTGGCGGTTGATGAGCTGGGACTGGAGGAGCGGCTCGTCTTCGCCTGTGATATCGGCTGCTCCCTGCTGGCCTGGGATTTTTTCACCTTCCCCTGCATGCAGACGCACCATGGGCGGACCATCCCCGTTGCCGTCGGTCTGAAAAGGGCCAGCCCGGATCTGGTCGCCGTCGCCTATATGGGCGATGGAGGGGGCTATTCCATCGGTCTGCAGCATCTCTTCAGCGCGGCGCTGCGCAACGATCCGATCACCGCCATCCTGGTAAACAATACCGTCTATGCCATGACCGGGGGGCAGATGGCTCCAACGACCCTGCCGGGGCAGAAGACGGAGACAACCCCTTCCGGCCGGGCCGAGGATGAGACCGGCCGTCCCTTCAAGGGGCCGGAGACCCTCGCCGCGGTGGTTCAGCCGCAGGCCTACCTGGCCCGGGGAACGGTAGCGAGGATCCCCCGGTTGACAAAGATGATCAAGCAGGCTCTGGAGCGGCAGCTGGAGGGACATTTTGCCTTTGTCGAGGCGCTCTCGACCTGCCCGACCAACTGGCGGACCGATGCTGCCGCGACCTGGTCTTTTCTGGAGCAGAAGATGAGTCGGTATTACCGTCCCGGCGAGATTGTCGCTGCCGCGGCGCGGGAGGAGAGCTGAGATGCGCTCCTGGAAGATAGTGGCCTCGGGAGAGGGCGGTCAGGGGGTCCAGGCGCTGGCGGAGACGCTGGCCCGGGCCGCCTTCCAGGCCGGCCTGAACGCGCTGTACATTCCCAATTTCGGGATCGAGCAGCGCGGCGGGGTCTCCCTGGCCTTTGTCCAGCTCTCCACCGGATCGATCGGGGCGCCCAAATTCAGGTGGGCCGACCTGGTCGTGGCCCTGAGCCCCCGTTCCCTGCGCCGCAGCGAGCAATATTTCGGTCCGCAGACGGTGCTGCTCTATGACTGCTCCCTGATCGAGGCTCCCGCGATCTCCGATCAGGTGGTCGGGCTGCAATCCTACGAGACCATTGCCCCGGAAGCCTTTGCCGAGCGGACGGGCTACCGGGAGCGGCAGGATACGGCGGAGATGGGCGCCTCCCGCCGGGTCATCGCCGTGGCTGCGTCAGACCTGGCGCGGCAGCAGCTGCACCCGCGTGTTTTCAATATGATCATCCTGGGAGCGGTTGTTTCGATCACCGGCGTGGTCACCCTGGAGCAGGTCAAGGAGGCGCTGGAGGAAAAATTGAACCATCGTTTCAGCCGGGATCCCCGCCTGAGGGAGCACAATCATGCGGCCCTGGAGCTGGGAGCGGCCGCGGTAAAAGTACCGGTCAATCTCTAGGAGAGAGCAGATGAGCAAGGTCTTCACCCGCTTCGAGGCGGAAAACAAAAAAGCCTTCTTCTATATCTCCCCCGATCTTTGCAAGGGATGCGGTCTCTGTATCGAGAAATGCCCCTCCCAGGTGATCGACTGGTCGACCCGGATCGGGGTTTACGGCACCCCCATAGTCGAGCCGAAACGGATGGAGCGCTGCACCGGCTGCCGGCTGTGCCAGTTCTTCTGTCCCGATGCGGCCATCGATATCCTGCGTAAAGGAAAAGAGACCCCCCCGTCGAAAGAGATCAGCGAGCCCCCGCGCTAGGGATCCGGACGCTGTCCTGCCGCGGTTTACCGCTGCAGGGCTCCGATGATCAGGGCCGGCAGGTGAGCGTAATCCTCCGTCGGCAGGTATGAAGCGGCCTGCGAATCAAAGAGGATCGCTGCCGATGAGGGCAGCTCATCGTCTCCGGGCCAGAGGGTGAAATTTACCGGAACCCGGGGAAAGGCCGGGATGATCATGCTGATCCCGCCGCCCTCGCTGCGGATACCGCCAAGGGCGGCGGCATGGCGGGCAAAGATTTCCGGTTCCGCACCGTACGCCTGCAGGAAGGGGAGCACGGCGCGGCGCCGGAACGGCTCCGTGTAGATCTCTCCCCCGGGAAGGTGGCGGTACGCGACCCATTCCCCGCTGAGCGGGGTTCCATCGGCCGTGACCAGATAGTGCAGGATGATGATCGAATGATAGGTCGAGGCCTCCGTGCCTTCATCATCGACGATCCGGCCTTCAGGGTAGGAGACGCGGTAGAGCCGGTTGAGAAAGGGAACAACAAAGAAGCTTTCTTCTCGCTGGAAGGTGATCGCGGCATCTCGGGAAAGTTTCTCCGGATCGAGCGCGGCCAGCCTGTTGACCGCCTCGTCGCGGGCGACGGCAAGATTGAGATAGCCGCCTTCGGGAATGCGTGGTTTCATCGAGGGATCCCTCCTGTGGTGAAGAAAATTTGATATATTGGAGCAAGAACAATGACCCGAAAGATCTATCTGGTCAGCGCCTGTCTTCTCGGTCTGCCGACGCGCTACGATGGCGGTGGTAACCGTCACGAGCAGCTCTGCCGTCTCTGCCGGCGTTGCGGCGTCATTCCGGTCTGCCCGGAGCAGCTCGGCGGTCTGCCGACCCCGCGCCGCCCGGCGGAGATCAGGGGCGGAGAGGGCCGGACCGTGCTTTGCGGCCGCGCCGCCGTGGTCGATAATGCAGGAAATGATCTGACCGGGCAATTCCTGCGTGGCGCCCTTGCGACCCTGCGGCTGGCGCGTCTGTTCCGGGTTGACGGGGCAATCCTCAAATCGGGCAGCCCCTCCTGCGGAACCGGTTCCATCAGGGACGGCACCTTCTCCGGCCGGCGCCGTTCCGGGGACGGCGTTGCCGCCGCCCTGCTGAAGAGCTGCGGGGTGCCGGTGTACCAAGAAGGAGCGCTGCCCCGGGAGCAAGGGGTCAGCCGCTGCCGATCTTCTCCAGGAAGGAGGCGATCGCCTCGTTGACCTGCTGCGGTGCCTCCAGCATGGCCATATGACCCGCTCCCTTCACCTCGATCAGCGCCGCTTGTGCCAGCTGCTCTTTCAGGTAACGGCTGTATCTGGGCGGGGTCATCAGATCGGCCTCGCCGCAGAGCAGCAGGACCGGCTGCCGGATCTGCGACAGCTTTTCCATGCAGTCAAAGCTGTTGCAGGCGGTGAAATCTGCCAGATAACTCTGCGGCGGGACCGCCGCCATCTCCTGCCGCGCTTCCTCCAGAAGCTTCGCCGGCGCAGCGGGGCTGTAGGCAAAATCGATCAGCTCTGGCGGAACCGTGCCGGCGCGGCACAGTTCCAGAAAGGGCGGTGCAACCCGCAGGCGTGCCCCACTGCCGACCAGGATGAGCCCCTTGACGCTTTCCCCGTAATGGAGCGCATAGTCGAGGGCGATGGCCCCGCCCATGGAATGCCCTGCCAGGATCAGACTTTTTAACCCCAGGGCGGCGCTGAAGTCGCGGATGAATTCACGGTATACCGCAATCTCCGGGGCCGCCGTTCCCTCCGAGGCCCCGTGACCCGGCAGATCGACCGCCAGCGTTGCCGCCTGTTCCTGAAGTCCCTCCACCTGGTGGAGCCAGTGCCTGTGGCTGCCCCCGGCGCCGTGGCAGAAAAGCAGCACCGGTCGATGGGGGATCACCCGGCCGGCATAAAAAATTGAGATGCCGTTAACCTCTATCCGGGACAAAGTGACCGCCTCCCTTCTATTCGGATCATTCGTCTAGAGCGAGGGGAAATCCTTTTACCGGATCGGGGGCTGTCCGGTCCGCTCCTTCGTTGTCGGGCTGCCGCCGCCCCCGGAGGGCAGCCCGGTCGCCCTTTCCCGCAGCAGTTTTCTGCCGCAGTTTCCCGGAGCCGCGATCCGGCGGCGAAGAAATCTTGATTTATGTTGACACCGGCAGGGGGAGTTGCTATCATGATTTCAATCAAAGAGGGACGGAACCGGGAGGGATCAGAAATGCGGGAGGATAAGTTTTCCCGGGAGGGATTGACCTTTGACGATGTGCTGCTGCTTCCGGCGAGGTCAAGGATCCTGCCCCGGGATGTGGAAGTTGCCACCACGGTGACCCGTGAGCTCAGGTTGAACCTGCCGCTCATGGCGGCGGGGATGGATACGGTTACCGAATCCCGGATGGCCATCGCCATCGCCCGGGAAGGCGGGGTCGGGGTGATCCATCGCAACATGCCGGTGGAAGAGCAGGCTGGCGAGGTGGACAAGGTGAAGCGTTCGGAGCACGGTGTGATCACCGATCCCTTTCACCTTTCACCGGAACATACGCTTAACGATGCCGCGGCCTTGATGGAGCGCTACCGCATCTCGGGCGTACCGGTAACGGTAAAAGGGCGCCTGATGGGGATCATCACCAACCGCGATCTGCGTTTTGAGGACGATTACACCCGATTGATCGGTGATGTGATGACCAAAGAGGGTCTGGTGACCGCCCCGGAGGGGACCACCCTGCAGCAGGCACAGGAGATCTTGCGCCAGCACAAGGTGGAAAAGCTGCCCATCGTCGACGATGATTTCAATCTGAAGGGCCTCATCACGATCAAGGATATTGAAAAAACAATTCAATTTCCCCGTTCGGCCAAGGACAGCGGGGGGCGTTTGCTGGCGGCGGCGGCGGTCGGTGTCGGCCGCGAGGAGATTCACCGGGCGGAGGCGCTTGTCGAGGCCGGAGTGGATCTGATCGTTGTTGATTCGGCCCACGGTCATTCACAGCTCGTTCTCGAGATGGTCCGCGGTCTGAAAAACCGTTTTCCAGAGCTGCAGCTGGTTGCCGGCAATGTTGCTACCGCCGAGGGGGCCCGCGATCTGATCAAGGCGGGCGCCGATGCGGTCAAGGTAGGGGTCGGCCCCGGCTCCATCTGTACCACCCGGGTGATTGCCGGCATCGGCGTTCCCCAGGTGACCGCGATCTTCGAGGCGGCCAGGGTCTGCCGCGAGTACGGGGTGCCGGTGATCGCCGACGGCGGGATCAAATACTCCGGGGATATCACCAAGGCCATCGCTGCCGGGGCGAATGTGGTCATGATCGGCAGCCTTCTTGCCGGGACGGAGGAGAGTCCGGGAGATTTCGAGATCTATCAGGGGCGCAGTTACAAGGTTTACCGCGGCATGGGTTCTCTGGGCGCGATGAAGGAGGGCTCGCGCGACCGCTATTTTCAGGAGCATGAGCAGAAACTGGTACCCGAGGGGATCGAGGGGCGGGTCCCGTTCCGCGGCACGGTCAGCGATATCGTCTATCAGTTGATCGGCGGCCTGCGTGCGGGAATGGGCTATTGCGGTGCGGAAAATATCGGCGAGCTGCAGAGCAAAACAAAGTTTATCCGCATTACCGGCGCCGGCTTGCATGAAAACCATCCGCACGGCGTTCAGATTACCAAGGAGGCGCCCAATTACAGTTTCTAGCGCTTCAGCCGGTTATCCCGAATACCTGGCGGGGCCGGGCGAAGAGGGTTCAGGGTTGCATCGAGACACCGCGGGCAGATTGTCCGCGGTGTTTTATGCTATAATTATTCTGAAGCGATGATGGAACCAAAAACAGTTCTCGGTCAAGGGAAGGGACGGGTATGAACGGTTATCTGATCACCCTCGAAGGAATAGACGGCTGCGGGAAAACGACCCAGGCCCGCCTGCTTCAGGCGCGGCTCGAGAAGGAAGCGGTTCCTCACCGGCTGCTCCGCGAACCGGGTGGCACCCCCGTCGGGGAGCAGATCCGTCAGCTCCTGCTGCAGAAGGATCATTCCCTGACCGCCGCTACCGAGATCATGCTTTACCTTGCCGCGCGGGCCGAACTGGTAACCACCGTGATCCGGCCGGCGCTGGAGAGCGGGCGGGTGGTGATCTGCGA
>JAAZPS010000023.1 GCA_012797095.1 Bacillota bacterium
ATGCGGAGATCCTTCGGGCTACGCCCTCAGGATGACACGGGGGTGGAGCTGGTCCCCAGGATGACACGGGGGTGGATCTGGCCCCCAGGATGATGCAGGGTGGAGCTGGCCCCCAGAACGATGCAGGGTGGGATGGGCCCGGATGATGCAGGGTGGGATGGTCCCCGGGATAACGCAGGTTGGGCTGCGCTCAGGTAGACATCAGCAGACTATGTCCAAAGGATAGCCGGCGTCATTTTTTGTCATCCTGAGCAAAGCGAAGGATCTCAGGGCATAAAGGGCCGGTGGGCAGTGGGACAAGAGGGACGGACGTTGTTGTCCCATTTCTCTCTAGTGTTGCAGGGGTGGGTCGAGGTGGATGCTGTGGGCCGGCAGGGCCAGGGCGACATCTTCTTCTTCGAGGATCTCGATGATCTGCAGGTTGATCTTTTCCCGGGCGGCCAGGTATTCGGCGTAGACGGTGGTCCGGGTAAAGAAGTAGATCCGAATCTCCAGGCTGCTTTCGCCGAATTCCTCCAGATGGGCCAGGATCGCCTCGGGATGAACCGCGGGCTCTTCCTGGAGCATCTGCCTGATCCGGCCGAGGGAGCGCTCCAACTTCTTGCGGGGGGTGGTCAGGGCCACTTTCAGATGAAAAGAGACCCGACGCTTCCCCATGCGGCTCCAATTGGTCACCGCCTCATTGGCCAGGACGGCGTTGGGCACGGTCACAAGGGCCTGGGCGAAGGTTCTGATCCTGGTGCTACGGAAGGAGACCTGCTCCACGGTCCCTTCCACCTCCGGGGTCTGGATCCAGTCGCCCACCGAAAAGGGCTTGTCGGCGATGATAACAATGCCGGCAAAGATGTTGGCCAGGGCATCCTTGGCCGCCAGGGCCACTGCCAGGCCTCCGAGGCCGAGCCCAGCGATAAATCCGTTGATATCGTAACCGAGCTGCTGCACGATCATGATCACTGCCAGGGCAACGATGATTGCCCTGACCGCCTTGGTCAGAAATTCGGCGAGCAGCGGATCGAGCCCGATACCTTTGCCGATCGCTTTAAAGGGTCGGCTTTCGGCGAGATTGTAGAGAGCCCAGGCGATAAATACCACCATGAGAACACGAAAGAGCACGGTGAGGTAGAGAGGCCACGGAGGGGGCGGGGGCCATATATTCAGCGCAAGATATAGCCCCAGTACGGGAAGAAAACTTTTCAGTGGGGGCTCCAGCGCCAGAAAGAAGCTGAGCTCGATGACAGTCTTTGTCCGGGAAGCGATCTTCTTGACCAGGCCGAAGAGAAAGCGGGTCAGGATCTTGCGGAGCAGCAAAAAAAGCAAAAAAAGAGCCAGCGCCGCCGCCGGCCGGAGCAGGCCGGTCTCGGCAAGTGCGTCCAGAAACCAGGTTTCGCTCCCGTTCACGCCTGTTTCCCCCCCCATCTCCAGTTTGCTTTCGGCTATATAATAACATACCGGGCAGCCGTTTGTTTCCTGCCGGGCCGCACCTTGTACCCCACCGGGGAAAAGGCCGTCAAAGGAGCCGCAGGGGCGGAACAGCGAGAGCTACCTCGACAAAGGATCCCAGGAGGGGTTCAGCCAAATAAAGCATTGGCCAGCAAACCGACCAACAAGGGAACGGCCAGGTAGAGGGCATATTTCAGGGCCACAAAACGGGATCCCAGGAAGGCAAATTCGTAGGGCAGGTGGCCCACATTGATCATTCCCCAGGCTGTGATCATGGCAATGGCGGTCCCGATAGTGACACTGTCACGAAAGAGAGCATCAAACAGGGGGAAAAAAGCATAGGGCCCCCCCTGTACAAGAGCACCGATGGCGGAGCCGATTGCAACCCCTTTCCAGCCGGAACCTCCCCCCAGCCAGGACTGTAAAATCTCTTCCGGGATCAGTATGTTCATGAAACCGACGAGGACAAAGGCGCACAGCAGCAGCGGCAAGACGGCGAAAAGTAATTTCCTCGCTTCTTTCAGGGCTTCGACCTGCTTCCCCTGCCGGTAGGCCAGATAGAAAAACAGCACCGCCATCAAAGAGAGTACGATAATCGCGTCAGTCAGTTTGAACCCTCCGTTCCGGCCCTTTTTTGCCCTTCTGCTGCAGCTGTTCCACCTCTAACCTGATCTTCTCCGCATAACCGGGTAAAAGGAAATTCACAGCCGCTCCGGCCACAATGGGGATAGCGAAGGTCAGCAAAACGCGGACGACCGTTATCTTCACCCCGACAAAAGCGATCTCTATCGGAATGCGGCCGACATACCAGAGAGTTTTGGCCGCGACAAAACTGATCATCGTGCCGATATTTGCCCCCGAGACGATCAGCGTGGCCATCAAGGGATAGAAAAAAAAGGGGCCGCCGGGGACCATGGCGCCCATCAGTGTCCCCAGGAAGGGCCCTTTCCAGCCCGCCTCCTCCCCCAGCCACCTGCTGACCATCTCTTTCGAGATGAGCGTGGAAAATGAGCCGGCAACGATAAAGGCGATGATGATCAGGGGGAAAACCGCAAGCAGGGTTTTGCCCCCCGCAAGAAAACCCTGGCCGACCAGTGCAAAACCGCCCTGAAAGAAGGCGATCACGATCAAACCAAGGGAAACCAAAGCCATACCCAGTGTCGTTTTGTTCACCGCCTGACCCCCTCTCCCAGCAGATCAAAGCCGCAGATAAACCCTCGAAAAACAGCCTGCAGCATCATTTACTCCCTTGCCAGAGCGCACCGGTTGAATCCGGTCAAGCCTTGAGCGAGACCCGGCTCGCTCCCTGACCGTCCGCTGGTGATCTTCTGGAAAGGATCGCTTTTTCCTACCATGGAACAGACAAATTTTTAACCCCGGACGAGCCTTTAACCCTGTTAGTGCCCGGCCGGCAGGATTGGCCAGAGCGCGATCATACGCCGACAACAGGCGATAGAACTGGGAGGCGAGGCGAGATCCTTCGCTGCGCTCAGGATGACAGGGAGGGGCTGCTACTCCGGGATGACAGGGGGGCCCAGGCGCACTCAAGGCGAAAGCCCGTTTTGACAACGGGCTTTCGCCTTTTCGCGGATAAGTTCCGCTAAAAGGTGCGCATAGACATGGTGTCGGGGATGGGACTCGAACCCACACGGTGTATACCACACGCCCCTCAAACGTGCGCGTCTGCCTGTTCCGCCACCCCGACAGGCTTTACCTTCCTACTGGATTATAAGATTTTAACCGCCCGTTGTCAAGAAAACAGCGGCGGCGAATAAAGGCGTCAAGCCGGGAAATGGAGGAAAATTTTCCCGGATGGGCCGCGTTATACCTTTACATTTTTGCTCATACCAATAGTAAACGTTTAATTTTTATAAACATAGAAGGAGTTTGTAAGACAATATTGAATATACTTAATAGTATAATCTTGCTCGAATTTTGCAAAAGGGGGCTCCGCCGAGTGAGCATATTTGGCTGATGTTTCACATATCCGGGGTCCTCCATGAGATCGAAATCCCTGAAAACCGATTCCGGGGCTGCTTGAAAAGAAGCTTCCCGACCGCCCCCAAGTATAACTCACGGGGGGATTTTTACAATCATTCTGGGACGATCTTCCCAAAAACCCGGTCGGTGAGGTGCTTAAGTGCCTGCTCCCGGAGGAAGAGGCTGAGCAGGAGCATTCGGGGGGAATCCAAACCAGCCAGTTGGCTTCAGCCGAGAACGGGCTCGAAATGTATATTGTCAAGGAGGTGAAGAGGAGGCCAGTATCGTTTTACAAGTTTTTTGCAGGCAGTGTCACAATTTCAAGATTAAAGGAGGAAAATAATAGTGGCTTTGGCAGATGTTCTGGCAAATATCAAGAAAAGAGTTGAGGAAGAGGCCAGCCCGGAAAAACTGGGTGACCTGAACGCAGTGTTTCAGTTTGAAATTACCGGGGACGAGACTGGTGTCGTCCATGCGAAGGTGGCCGATGGTAAGGCTGAACTGGTAGAAGCAGCTCACGACAACCCCAACGTGACCATTATCATGAGCGCAGACGATCTGGGCAAATTGGTAGCCGGAGAGCTCAACGCTACCTCCGCTTTCATGGCCGGCAAGCTGAAGATCAAGGGCGATATGCCGCTGGCGATGAAGCTGCAGTCGTTGATCGGATAGTCAGTCCGAAACTAGGGACAGCGGTTGGGAAAGTGCCCCGGCCTGGAGCGGACGGTTTTCGTCGGCAACCCCCGGGCTGGAGCACTTCCTGTACCGCAAGTTTGTTGTTCGACATTTTGTTATGACCAGGAGGTTAGTCCATGGATTTTCAATTCAATGATGAGCAAAAGATGTTCCAGCAAAGTGTGCGGGAACTTCTTGAAAAAGAATTTGCCCCCATCGTCGACGAGCGCGATCCGAAAGGTCCCCTGAGCCGGGAAGAAGGCATCGACGTGATGAAGAAGCTGAAGAAGGTCGGCGTGGGACTCGATCCCGAGAGCATCGAGGATCTGCTCGATCCGGTCATGTTCGGCATCATCGCAGAGGAGTTCGGCCGGGTCTGGCCCAGCCTGCTACCCCTTTTCGGCATGGGTGCGATCCCCGCTATCTTTGCTCCCTCGGCTTCGGAGGATGCCCGCAAGAGACTGGTCCCCAGACTTGAAGCTGCAGAATTTATCGGCTGTTTTGCCGAAACCGAGCCCGATGCCGGCTGCGATACCTCCAATCTCAGCACAACCGCAAAGCGCGAAGGCGACTACTATATCGTCAACGGAACCAAATCGTGGATCAGCAATGCCACCATCGCCGATACCGCTTTCGTCGGGGTAAAGGATGCCGATACGGGCGATGCCACCTTCCTTTTGGTGGAGAAAGAGATCTCCCCCTTCGAGGCCACCGAATCGCCCAAGATGGGCTGGAAAGCCTCACCCACCGGGGAGATGTTCTTCGACAACTGTAAAGTGCCGGTGGAGAACGAGATGAGCCTGCTGATGGAGAAGGCGATCACCTCCGGAAGCCTGAATATCCCCGATGGCTTCATGAAGCTGCTCACCTCGATGACCCCGATCACGGCCATGCTGACAATTCCACGTGCCGGGATGGGTCTGGCCTCGGTGGGAATTGCCCAGGCAGCCTTCGAGGCTTCGGTAAAGTACGCCCGCGAGAGGGTCCAGTTCGGCAAGCCTATCGGCCGGTTCCAGCTGATCCAGGATATGCTCTATCAGATGAATGTGCTGATCGAGACGGCCAGACTGCTGGGCTACAAAGCCGCAACAGCGATCATCGACGGCGATCGGGAAGCAAGAAGGCTCTCGGCCATGGCCAAGGTCTACGGCGGCCAGGCTGCGTTCAAGGTGACCGATATGGCGATCCAGATTCACGGCGGCATGGGTATCTCGCAGGAGATGCCTCTGGAGAGGTATTTCAGGGATGCCCGGCTGATGACCATCCCCGATGGCACCAGCGAGATCATGAAGCTGATCACCGGCTACACCATTCTGGGCAAAGGATTTGCCGCCTACAGCTAAGTCGGTGTTCGAGATATCTTCACTATTACCGAAAAAAAACCGGGCCCGCGCCAAACTGCCGGCCCGGTTTTTTGTGCGATCCGCCGACCCCTCCCCCCCGCTCGATCCGCTCAGCCCTTCATTTCCGGTAAAATAGCTACGGCCGGGCGATCGAAAAAAGGAATTTACCCCTCCGGCCGGTAATCTAATAGAGGCAGATTGAACTGATCACCGCGGCAGTACTGCCGCTGCTGGAGGAAACAGATGACAACAGAAAAGATCACTGCAGAAGAACGGATCAGGAAGATGATCACCGGCTCTCCCGGGCTTCCCGAAGATGGGAAGGGACTTTTGCTGACCGGTAACGAATACGTCTCCCTGCCCGAGATCGGCCCGGGTGGAGAGATCGGCTCGCTCAACCTGCTCCACAGGGGCGCCCGCGGCCTTCTCGAATTCAGGGGCACCGGGAAAAGAGCGCTGCTCGCTCCCCGGGTCAAGATCGCGGGCGAAGAGCTGCTCCGGGAGGGAGAGAGCTTCACCTGGAGTTACCGCCAGGACTGGATCGCTCACGGCGAACACCGCCTGGAGGGCCGCTGTCTCATCGAGAGCGATATCTTCGCCCCGCCAGGGCACCGCGGCTGCTGCTGCCGGCTCCGCCTGACCAACCTGTCGCCGGAGCCGCTCCAGGCTGAAGCGGGCTGGCAGGGCTGCTGGGGCGAGTTCAATTACCTGATCTTCAGCCGCCGCCCCGTCGAGGGCACCAGGGCGGTCTGGTACGACTCCTGGACCAAGAGCCTTCTGCTGGAGGGGCGCAGCGGCCTTCCCCTGGCTGCCCTGGCGCTGAATCTGGTTGCGGAGCGCCCGGCAGACCGGCTGCTTCCCTGGGAGCTCTCCGGCGGCTCCCGCGGGGAGGGGGACAAACAGGGCTCGGCTGATCGGGAGACCCTTTACCGGGGCGCGGTGCAGCTCTCGCTAGCTCCCGGTGCCGCTGCTGCGGTGACTCTCTACCTCGGCGCAAACCTGGAAGCCGACGGCGCCGGAACGACCGCGGTGGACCTGAAACGGCGCGGCGTCGAGACGCTGGCCGCAAAGACCACAGGCTGGCTGCAGTCGCGGCGGATCGAGCTTGACGACAGCGCTGCAGCAGCGCTGCTCAATCGCAATCTTTTTTTCAACTACTTCTACGCTCTGGGACGGGCCCTGGACGACGATTCCCTCGTCCCGGTCACCTCGCGCAGCCCCCGCTACTATGTCAGCGCGGCTTTCTGGAGCCGGGATACGCTTCTGTGGAGTTTCCCCGGGCTTTTGCTGGTGGACGGGACGATCGCCCGGGAGCTGCTGCTGACCGTCTTCCAGCGCCACCTGGAACGCGCCGGCGAGCATGCCCACTATATCAACGGCACCCTACTCTACCCCGGTTTCGAGCTGGATCAGCTGGCCGCCCATTTCCTGGCGCTGGAGCGCTACGAGAGGGTTACCGGCGACCACTCCCTGATCCGGGAGAAAGCGATCGCCCGGGGGCTGGAGCGGCTGGTTGAAAAGGCGCTGGCGCAATTTGACCCGGAGAGCGGCTTTTACCGCACCTTTCTAGATCCCTCGGACGACCCGGTGCTCTATCCCTTTCTGATCTACGACAATGCCCTGTTGCAGTGCGGTTTCTCCTATCTGGCGGCACTGCAGGCGGCGGATCGCTGGGAACACCCCGTCGATCTTGCCGAAGCTGCCGCTTCCCTGCAACAGACGATCTACCGTCTGGGCACGGTCAAGGGTCCCCGCGGGATCATGTTCGCCTGGGCGGTGGATGCCAAGGGGCGCTTCCAGCTCTACGATAATCCGCCGGGGAGCCTGCAGCTGCTCTCCTTCTACGGATTCTGCTCCCCCGCGGACCGGCTCTTCCGCAATACCACGGCCTGGATCCGGTCACCGGACAACCCCCATTTTCATCACGACTGCCCCTTTGCCGAGGCCGGTTCGCTCCACGCCCCCGCTCCCTGGCCGCTGGCAGCCTGCAACGATATCCTGGCGCTGAACGAAGGGGGCGTCGACTTCCTGCTGCGGGCGCCGCTGGATAACGGCTTCTGCTGCGAGACGGTCGATCCCCACAGCGGCAAGGCTGCGACGGGGGCGGCCTTTGCCTCCGCCGCCGGCTTTCTGGCGCACGCTCTCTGGTGGCACTGGCATGATCAACAGAAGCCCGCTGTCCGGGAAGGCTGTTCCCGGGAGGAGCAATAATTTTCGCCGTAACAGGAAAAGCGGGCCGGATCACGAAAAAGAAAGAAAAGGTAAACTTGAGGACTCGGTTCAACTATCTTGAAAAAGGAGCGCTGCGGGATGGTCAAGAAACTGTCTCCCTGGGGCAAGCTCGCTTACGGTATCGGTGCGGGGGGCTTCAGCCTGATCGACCGGATCATGATCAGCTTTTTGCTGCATTACTACCTGATCAAACCGATCCGGGGCGATCAGCCGCTGGTAGCCCCGATGGTCTTCGGCGTGGTCATGTTTCTGGGAAGGGTGGTCGATGCTGTTGCCGACCCGCTCATCGCCCGCTGGTCTGACAATCACGGCGGTCGGCTCGGCCGGCGGATCCCCTTCATGCTCTACAGCGGCATCTTCTATGTCGCCGTCTTCATCGCCCTGTTCTACCCGCCGATGGCCGCCGAATCCCCGGTGAACAGCATCTACCTGACCCTGATGCTGGGGCTCTATTTTGCCCTCTTCACCGCCTATGTCTGCCCGTACCTGGCCTTGCTGCCGGAGCTGGCCCGCTCCGGCAAGGACCGCGTCGATCTGGCCACCTGGAAAGCGGTCTTCAGCATCCTCGGGGTGGCTATCGCCCTGGTGGGCGGCGGGATCCTGATCGATTCCATCGGGATCTACGGGATGCTCTGGGTGATGGGCGGCATCGGCCTGGTCGCACTCTATATACCGGTCCTGATCAGGGAACGGGATTACGCCAGATCCGAACCGGCCACCCTGGGGCTGCGCGACGCCTTGAAGACCACTTTCCGGAACCGCCCCTTCCTGATCTACCTGGCCGGCAATGTCGCTTTCTGGCTCGGCTTCAATATCGTTACCCTGAATATCGCCCCCTATGTCACCATCCTGCTGGGTGCGGATGAGGGGGCGGTGGCCATCTATTTCGGCCTGGCTATGGGGGTGGCCCTGCTCTCGTTCCCCCTGGTGAATATCTTTTCCAAGCGGTTCGGCCTGAAAGCGGTGATGCTTTCCTCGCTCATCCTCTTCGCCATTCTCTTGCCGGGGCTCTATTTCCTGGGGCAGCCCCTGTTCGGGTTGAGCCCGGAGCTCTACGGATATATCCTGATGGCGCTGATGGGGCTCCCCGTATCGGTGCTCTTCGTGGTCCCCGACGCCATCGTCGCGGCGGTCTCGGACCTGGAGGAAAGGCTCTCGGGGCAGCGGCGCGAGGCCATGTATTTCGGGGCCCAGGGTTTCATCCTGAAGCTGGCCCTGGGGCTTTCCACGATCATCACCACCGGGCTGCTCCAGCTGTTCGGCGGAAGCGCCGCCCGGCCGCTCGGTGTCCAGCTGACAGGCCCGGTCGCCGCTCTGTTCATCGTCATCGGAGCGCTGATCTTTCTCCGCTACCCCGAGCGGGAGGTCACCAGTTACGAGCAGAAGACAATCGGGGTCTAGCCGGGAAACTGTTCCGGAGATGGAGAGAAGCCCGGGGGCCCGTTGCAGCGGCTCCCCGGGCGGTGCTGTTTTAGCCCATCTGTTACAGGATCGCCCTGAAGGTATCCCCGGCCGGGTACATCTCATCGATGAGCGCTTTGTATTTCTCGTCGACCACCCGCCGCTTCACCTTGAGGCTGGGAGTGAGCTCGCCTGTCTCCTCGGAGAAGGGCTGATCGACGATGCGGTATTGTTTGATCTGTTCGTAACCGGCCAGCGTCTTGTTGATCCGCTCGATGCTCTGCTGCACCAGCTCCTTTACCCGGCTGTCCCGGACCAGCTCGGTGTAGTTCCGGTAGCCGATCCCCTGCTCCCGGGCCCATTTTTCCAGCGCCGCGAATTCGGGCACCACCAGGGTGGAGATATATTTCCGGCTTTCCCCGACCACCACGACCTGCTCGATATAGGGGTCGGTGTTGAAAGCGTTCTCGATGGGCTGGGGAGCCACATATTTGCCCCCGCTGGTCTTGAGCAGCTCTTTCTTGCGATCGGTGATCGTCAGGTAGCCCTCTTCATCGATAAAGCCGACATCGCCGGTCCGGAAAAAACGGTCGGCGGTGAAAACCTCCTTGTTGGCCGCGGGGTTTTTCCAGTATCCCTTCATCACCTGGGCCCCCCGCACCAGGATCTCACCATCAGCGGCGATCTTCTGCTCGACCCCGGGAAGGGGTTTGCCGACGCTGCCGATCCGGTTCTCCCGCGGGGTGTTGACATTGATGATCGGGCTGGTCTCGGTGAGGCCGTAGCCCTGGTAGATATCGATCCCCAGGCCGCCGAAGAAGACGATCAGTTCGCGGCTGATCGCCGCGCCCCCGGTGGTGCAGAAGCGCAGGCGGTTCAAGCCGGCCATCCTTTTAACTACGAGAAAGAGTGGCTGGCACAGGAGCAGTTTGAGCCTCGACGAAAGTGGCACTCTTTTCTTCTCACTCTTCAGCAGGTACGCTTCGCTGCCGACCCGGCTGGCCCACCAGAAATACTTTTGTACAAAGGCGGTCCGCTCCCGGAGCAGGGAGCAGATCTCGAGATAGACCTTCTCCCACAGCCGGGGCACCGAATTCATCACCGTGGGCCGGTACGTGCTCAGGGCCCAGCGGATCTCATCCGTCTCCAGGGAATCGACGATGGCCAGCAGCCCGGGCACGTAGCCGCAGCCCATCAGATCTGCCGAAAAACCGTAGACATGGCAGAAGGGCAGGTGGGCCATCCAGGTATCTTCCCGGCGGAAACCCATATCGGCGATGATCTCCCGCTGGCTGATGATATTGCGGTTGGTCAGGATCGCGCCCTTGGGCCGGCCGGTGGTTCCGGAGGTGTAGAAGACGGCAACCATATCCTCCTCGGCGGCCGCAGCGACAATCTTCTCTATTTCCGGTCTCCGGTAGCGGTTTTCGCGGCCCCACTTCAAAAAGTCGCCCAGATAGATCACCATCTCGTCGTATTCCCGATCGAGAGGGCTCATCACGATGATCTTCTCCAGCCTCTCGAGCCGGTTCCTGACCTGAAGTACCCTTTCCAGCTGCTCCCTGTCCCCGCAAAAACAGAACCTGGTCTCGGAATCGTGCAGGATCCACCAGACATCATCGGGTTTGCTTGTCGAATAGACCGGGACCATCGCTCCCCGGAGCAGCAGGGCGCCGCCGGCTGCAAACATGCACTCCGGCCGGTTGGGTGCAAATACGGCCAGGCGATCGGATTCCCGGAAACCGAAGGCGTAAAGGGCACACCCCAGATCCCAGGTAATATCGCTCATCTCCTGGCAGGTGTAGGTATGGATCCGATCAGTTCGCCGCCCCTGCTTGTCATAACGCGACTTCATGATCGGCTTGTTCGGAAAAAGATCTCCGTTGTGCAGAGCCGTGCCGACAATGGTGTCCAGATTGTAGTGCTGAATCGCTTTCATCCTCCTCTTTTTGGCTGTTTACCGGAAACAGACAGCACCCCCGGGACAGAGCAGCCGGGGATGATCTGTCCCCC
>JAAZPS010000204.1 GCA_012797095.1 Bacillota bacterium
CGCCTCTACAGGTATTGCCGGCAGCGGTTATCTCTTGGCAGTAGTGGCATTGACACCGCCCGGCCGATCAGGTAATATCCGCAGCAGGTAAATGGGTTCCCCTTGTTCACCGGGGGGATGCAGTTTGCCGAATTGCTGGAAAGTGAAATGTCTGAAGCCCTTCAGACAGAGAGTGATTTGCGATGCAATATCTCATCTTATTTCTGGAAGGGATCGTTACCTTTATCTCTCCCTGTCTTTTGCCGATGCTTCCCGTATATGTCTCCTATTTTGCCGCCGGCGAAACCAGTAAAACAAGGGCGTTGACAAATGCCATCGGTTTCGTGCTCGGTTTCACGATCATCTTTGTCCTCATGGGCGCCTTTGCCGGGACTGCGGGGAAGCTGCTCCGCGGCCAGATGCCTTTTCTGAATCTGGTAACAGGGCTGATCGTGATTATCTTTGGACTGAATTATCTGGGGGTCCTTCAGATCGCTTTTTTGAACCGCGCCAGCAGTAAGCAGGCGGCGGTAAAGGACCTTGGTTTCTTTTCCTCCATCCTTTTCGGTCTGGTCTTCTCCATCGGCTGGACTCCCTGCGTCGGCGCTTTTCTGGGCTCGGCGCTGCTGATCGCTTCCCTCGAGGGAGCGCTGCTCAAGGGGGTGGGCCTGCTTCTTGCTTACTCTCTGGGGCTGGGCCTTCCTTTCATTGCCAGCGCTCTGTTGATCGACCGGCTCAAGAGCACCTTTGATCTGATCAAGAGAAACTACCGTGTCGTCAACCTCGTCTCCGGCGGGCTGCTTGTTGTTATCGGCATCTTGATGGCTACGGGATATCTGGGTTTTCTCCTTTCATATTTCACGTTATAGGAGGAAGTTGTGATGAACAAAACGGTGAAAACAGTGCTGCAGGTGGCCCTGTTTGCCCTGTTTATCGCTGCAGCGGTATGGGCCTACGACGCCGTCGGCAAAAAGGTAGAGCCGGAGGATGGTGCCGGGCTGAACGGGGGGGATAAGCGGGAACCGAAGAAAACGGAAGCGCCCGATTTCACGGTTTTCGATGCGGCCGGTGAACCGGTGAAACTTTCGGAGATGCGGGGGAAACCGGTTGTGCTCAATTTCTGGGCCAGCTGGTGCTCGCCCTGCCGGGGCGAGATGCCCGAATTCGAGCGGCTTTATCAAGAAACCGACGGCGAGATTGTCTTTATGATGGTGGATCTGGTCGACGGACGGCGCGAAACGAAAGCAAAAGGGGCGCAGTATATCGAGGAGCAGGGCTTCACCTTTCCGGTATACTTCGACACGGAGCAGGATGCAGCGCTCAGATACGGGGTCAGCTCGATCCCCCGGACGATATTTATTGACCGGGAAGGAAAGATCATTACGGCAGCCACCGGTTCGATGGACGGGCAGACTCTGCAAAAAGGAATCGAGTTGATAGAATAGTAACAGCCGTTTGGCGGCTGATCAAAAAGGTGACCGGACTTGTCCCGGTCACCTTTGCAGAACAGGTGCAGTTAATAGTGCAGGCCGAGAAAACCGAATCCGATAATATTCATGATGATCGGCACCAGGTAGACAATGGAGACAAAAGCAACCTTCTGGCTGTTCTTTTTCAAGTCGATGACGATAGCGGCACCGGCGAAAAAGTGAAAGTAGCCGATGAGCAGAATCAGCCAGATTCCCCCGAAGGAGAGCTTCCACCAGGGATATTCCCAGATCAGCAGATCCCCCAAGTTGAGGATGCACTCGATAAAAACAGCTGCCACGGTGCCAAAAATGGCAAAGAACCATTTTTCGCTGAGCCCCAGGATCTTCTTATCTCGATTCTTGGACATGGAATAGTAGTAGACAAATCCGAGCAGAGAAAACATCATGATGATTTCGATATTCCAGCCGACAAAGACGCGCAGCGCCGTGGGTCCGGGAGTGGTCCAGACGGCGGTGTACTGGGTATAGGCCATCACCCAGCCGTTCCAGGTTTCGTTGAAAAAATCGAGTCCAAGTATCGTCAGTGCGGCGAAGATCGGGTTCCAGTTCCCCGAGTCCCTGGCCTTGTTGATCTCCTGCGTGTACACATATAATACCACCAGCAAGAGCGGTACGATGTACCATTTGATCGTGGTGAAATCACGCAGTCCCTCCAGAGCCTGGTATGTAGCTTCGGTCACAGCAATCACCTCCTTCTGTGATCTGATGATCGGTTGCACGGGCTGTCCCGGCAAACCGCACTTCCAGACAACGCTCGCTGTACTTCTCCAATTATCACCAGAATCCTGCCCTTGCTGCCAGGTTCGTCGGTTTATATCCGGCTGGCCGGCTGATCTTTTTCCTGTAGAGCTGAAACCGGATCTGACCGGCAAAATAATAGCAGGTACAGGTGTTATAATTACAGGTGGGTGAGTACACCGCGGTTGAAGGGGCCGCTGCATGGAAGAGGGGTTGCCGGAGTGATCATCTACGGATATGTTCTTTTCTTCAGCTGGCTGTGGGGTGCATTGAACTTTCCGGTCAACGAAGGCTGGAAGGAGGCGCTTCTCGCTGCTGCCAAGGGTGCCGCTGCCGTCTGCGCAGCCCGGATGATCAATGATACGGGGCTGACCATGACTATCGCGCTGATCGGTGTCCTGATCGGGCAGGCCTGGTCGCCGCTGCTGCGGTTCCGGGAGCGGCCGGCCCAATGGACCGCCTGGGGGGGGCTGCTCCTTTTCGCCCCGCTCGCCGGCGGGCTGGCCCTGTTGGCTGCTCTGGTGGTCTATTACCTGGCCGGCTCGGTCGCTATTGCGCAGCTCGCCGTCGCTCTCTTTCTCCCCTTTTTGCTCTGGCAGCTGAAGCAGTTTGATATCTACGCTATCTTCGGGCTGGTGATCACCGTTATCCTGACGTACCAGGCGATACCCCTGCTCAATCCGGATCGGGCCGCGCTGCGCAAGCGTCTGCGGGTACGCCAGGCTCTTGCGGTTCTCCTGATCATCTTCATTGCATTCACCGTGTTTTTCAACCGCTATGTCTATCAGGGGTTCGGAAAACAGCTGGATATCATCCGCCGCGGAACCGGTGAATTCAAGGTGGTCGCCCTGACCTTTGATGACGGCCCCGATCCGGTTTACACCCCCATTATCCTGGATATACTGCAGGAATACGGCATCCCGGCAACATTTTTCATGGTCGGGCGCCATGTGGAACAGTATCCTGAACTGGCCCGGCGGGTTGCTCGCGAGGGCCATTCCCTGGGCAGCCATACCTGGTCCCACCGCAGTCTGGTTCCCCTTTCAAGGGATCACACTCGCCAGGAAATTGTCCGTGCACATGAAATTATCGAGAAAACCACCGGGGTCGCCCCCCGCTTTTTCCGCCCGCCTCGTGGAGTCTACTCTGCCTATTCCCGGGATTACCTTAAAAAGCAGGGCTACACCATGGTCCTGTGGGATGTCACCTCCCAGGATTGGGCCGAGCTGCCCGCTCACCGCATCGCCGCCGGCGTCCTGCACCATGTCGACCCGGGCTCGATCCTTCTATTCCATGACAGCGGCAGCCTGATCACCGCTGAAGGGGGCAACCGGAACAATACCCTCAAAGCCCTCCCCAGGGTGATCGAGGAGCTGCTGGAGCAAGGCTATCATTTCATGACCATTGACGAGCTGGTCATTCTAACCGGTCTTACCGGCGAAGAGGAGCAGGAGGTTCAGGATGGCGCTTGAGATCAGATTGTGCCGGACCGGGGATCTTCCCGCGGTGGCGGAGCTTTACAGACAGGGTTTTGCCGCAAGCATAGAGGCACTTCTCCCCGGCGCTTCGCCGAAGCAGAAGCTGTTCGAGGATCTCTTTACCCTGCTCTAC
>JAAZPS010000205.1 GCA_012797095.1 Bacillota bacterium
AGCCCGCAGGATGATCTCCCGGGAGGACGGGCCCACCAGGATCTCGAAGTCGCCGCTTTCCACGCACCAGTCTCCCGCGGCGCTGTTGTAAAAAGAGAAAGCCTCACCCGTCAGCTCCAGGGTAACGGCGGCCGAGCGGCCTTTTTCGAGAAACACCTTTTCAAAGCCCTTCAGCTCTTTTTCAGGGACAAAATGAGTCGCTGCGGGGTCCCGGAGATAGAGCTGGGCTACAGCGGCGCCGTCGCGGTCACCGCTGTTTTTGATCTCGAAGCTGACGGTCAGGGTGTCGTCCGGGCCGATCGTTTCGGCACTCAGTTTCAGGTTGGAGTAGGTGAAGGTGGTATAGGAAAGTCCATGGCCGAAGGGAAAGAGGACCTCTTTTTGGGCACTGTCGTAGTAGCGGTACCCGACAAAGATACTTTCCCGGTACTGCACCCTTTTGGGGCCCATCCCGAAATATCTTGCCGCCAGGCAGTCCTCCAGGCGACGGGGAAAGGTCTCGGCCAGCTTTCCCGAGGGGTTCACCCGGCCGAAGATGAGATCGGCCGCCGCCTCGCCGCCGGCTTCTCCTCCCAGGGACAGGTTGAGAAGAGCACCGACCCGGTCCAGCCAGGGCATCACCACGGGGGCGCCGCAGCTGAGTACAACGATCAGCTGCTCCGATACCTCGGCCAGGGCGGCGATCAGTTCGTTATGTCCCCGGGGCATCTCCAGGTGGGCGCGGTCAAAGCCCTCCGATTCATCTTCATCGGTGAGGCCGGCGAAGACGAGGATCCTGCTTTTCCCCCGGGCAAGCTCCACGGCGGCGGCGATCTCCTTTTCGGAGTAGCCGTCTCCCTTCAGGGTGTAGCCGGGAGCATAGCTGTAGTTCAGCCCCTGCTCGTCGAGGCACCGGCAGAAGCTGACCAGGTTTTTCGGATTGACCCGGCTGCTGCCGCTGCCCTGGTAACGCGGTTCCATCGCCAGCCGGCCGATGACGGCGAGCTCCGTCTCCGGGCTCAGCGGCAGAAGCTGCTCGCTGTTTTTCAGCAGGACGGCGCCCTCCGCCGCCGCCCGGCGGGCCAGGGTATGATGCTGCTCGTAAGGGGCCTTGCAGGCGCCCGACCGCTTCCGGGTTTCGGCATACCTGAAGATATGGCGCAGGATTCTTCCGACGGCGCGGTCCAGGTATTCGCTCTCCAGCCTGTTTGCTTCAACGGCAGCCACGATCTGCCGGTCGAGGATACCGTCGGAAGAGGGCATCTCCAGGTCGAGCCCGGCCCGAAGCCCCTTGACGCGGTCGTTCACCGCGCCCCAGTCCGAGATAACGATCCCCTCGAAACCCCATTCTTTCCGCAAAATATCCCAGAGCAGCATCTTGCTGTCGCTGGCATGGATCCCATTGATCAGGTTGTAGCTGCACATGACCGTTGCGGGGCGGGCCTTTTTCACGGCGATCTCGAATGCTTTCAGGTAGATCTCCCGCAAGGCCCGCTCATCGATCTCGGAGCTGATCGTCAGGCGGCGGTGCTCCTGGGAATTGACCGCAAAATGTTTGAGCGAGGTGGCGACCCCTTTTTTCTGCACACCTTCGATGAAGGCGGCGGCCAGCTCTCCGGTCAGGTAGGGATCTTCGCTGAAATATTCAAAGTTTCGCCCGCACAGGGGCGTTCTCTTGATATTGATTCCCGGGCCGAGGAGTGTGGCGACCCCTTGCTCGAGACACTCTTCGGCAATGGCCCGGCCGATCTCGGCAAGAAGGCCACGATTCCAGGTGGAGCCCAGTGTGACTGCCGGAGGAAAGCAGGTGGCCGGAAAACTTTCTTTGAACAGCCCTGCTCCCTCCTTTTCCTTGCGCAGGCCGTGCGGACCGTCAGCCATCCAGATGGCGGGGATCGAGTGTCTTTTGAGCGGCGTGGTCTCCCAGTTGCTGATGCCCGAGCAGAGGGCCGCTTTTTCCTCCAGGCTCAACTCTGCAAGAATTTGCTCGATCTCGGTCAAGTTTGATTCACCCCTTCAGGATCTGCCTATCTTTTCAAAAAAATGATAGCAAGATTGCCGGTGAATTGTCAATGATGAACTGCAGCAGGCCGGTCTGGCCAGGAAAAGCCGCTTTGAAAAGGAACAGAGGGCTGTTTCGGCGAAGATTTTACGAGCCCGTAATAGAACTCAACCCTCAAATCGAGCAGGATGATCTTCAATGGAGGCGTACGGATGCTTGTTCAGGCGCAGCAATTGCTTCAGAAATATTTCGGTTATACATCTTTCAAGGAAGGGCAGGCCGAAATTATCGGCAGCCTTCTGGAAGGCGGCGATACGCTGGCGATCATGCCAACGGGGGCCGGGAAATCGCTCTGCTATCAGCTGCCCTCGCTTATCCTCGGCGGAG
>JAAZPS010000206.1 GCA_012797095.1 Bacillota bacterium
TGCAGGATTTGCCGCTGCCCGGGGGGAAATAGCCTGGAGCCGGAAAAGGCCGGTTCCCTTTATAAGGGGGTGTGTTTATGGAGGAACGGAAGATCAGGGTGCTCGTGGCCAAGCCGGGTCTCGACGGACACGACCGCGGCGCCAAGGTGGTGGCGCGGGCGCTGCGGGATGCGGGGATGGAGGTGATCTATACGGGGTTGCACCAGACCCCGGAGCAGGTTGCCGAGGCGGCCCTGCAGGAAGATGTCGATGTGGTCGGGCTGAGCATCCTTTCGGGGGCTCACCTGACCCTGGTGCCGCTGATAAAGGAGCTTTTGCGCGAGAGAAAGATGGATGACGTTCTTCTGCTTGTCGGCGGGATTATCCCCGACGAGGATGGGGCCGTGCTGATGGAGAAGCAGGTGGCCGATGCGGTCTTCACCCCGGGGGCGCCCCTGGAGAGCATCGTCAAATATATCCGCGAAAGAGTATGATCCGGGAGAGCGGGGAAGGATCTTCCTGTCCCATTTTGTTGGGGTAGATAACCGGGAAACCGTTCCGGAGCAGCGGGACGTTCCTTTTTTATTTCACCTTGCTGAAAAGGTGACCGGGAACCTCCGGTGGGACCTTTCCCGTGCGGCAGGCCATATCGGGATGATCGAGGCAAAGTGTGGGATAAATAGTAGGAGCAGGGTGGAGTGATATGAGCAGAGACAACGAAGAAAAGGCCGCTGTGCGGGCCAAACAATTGAGGGAAGAGATCGCCGGGCATAATCACCGCTATCATGTGCTCGATGATCCGATCATCGAGGATCATGCCTTCGACGCCCTGATGCGCGAGTTGATCGAGCTGGAGCGGGGTTATCCGGCACTCCGGAGCAAGGACTCCCCGACCCGGCGGGTCGGAGGAGCGCCGCTACCGGGATTTACCACGTTGGTTCACCGCGTGCCGATGCAAGGCCTGGATAATACCTTTCAGCAGGGGGAGCTTCTCGAGTTCGACCGCCGGGTGCGCCGGCTCGCTGAAGCGGAGCGGCTCGAATATATCTGCGAGCTGAAGATCGACGGGCTCGCGGTTTCGCTGCAGTACGAGGAGGGCCGCTTTGCCCGCGGCTCCACCCGGGGTGACGGCTTTACCGGAGAGGAGATCACCCACAACCTGAGAACGATCCGGCAGATCCCGCTCACCCTGGCCGAGCCGGTTACGCTCGAGGTCCGCGGGGAAGTCTATATCGGCCGGGACGATTTCGAGGCGATGAATGAACAGCGGCGGCAGCAGGGCGAGCCGGTTTTCGCCAACCCCCGCAATGCCGCCGCCGGATCGCTGCGCCAGCTCGATCCGCGGATCACCGCGGCGCGGCCGCTGCGGCTCTTTCTCTACGGCCTCGGCGAGCACCGCCTGCCGGTGGCAACGCATGACGCGATGCTCCGCTACCTGGAGCATCTTCGCCTGCCGGTCAATCCCCACCGCCTGCTCTGCAGCTCCATCGATGAAGCCTGGGAATTCTGCCGCCTCTGGGAGGAAAGGCGCCGCGAGCTGCCCTACGAGATCGACGGCGTGGTGATCAAGCTAAACGATCTGGCCCTGCGGCAGCGGCTGGGAAGCACTGCGCGCAGCCCCCGCTGGGCCGTGGCCTTCAAGTATCCCCCGGAGGAGAAGAGCACCCTGGTGCGCGACATTGTGGTCAATGTGGGGCGGACCGGGGCGATCACCCCGGTGGCGGTGCTGGAGCCGGTCTTCATCAGTGGCTCCACCGTGCAGCGGGCGACCCTGCATAACGAGGATATCCTGGCGGAGAAGGAAGTGTTGATCGGCGATACCGTGATCATCCGCAAGGCCGGCGAGATCATCCCCGAGATCGTTCGGGTGCTCAAGGAGAAACGCACCGGTGCGGAGAGGGTTTTCCAGATGCCCACCAGGTGCCCTTCATGCGGCGCCGCCGTGGAGCGGCTGCCCGGAGAAGCGGCCCGGCGCTGCTTCAACCCCTCCTGCCCGGCCCAGCTGGTCGAGCGGATCGTCCATTTTGCCTCGCGGCGAGCCATGAATATCGAGGGGCTGGGGCCGGCGATGGCAGAGCTGCTCTGGAAAGAGGGGCTGGTGCGAGATCTGGCCGATCTCTACTATCTCGAGCCTTCCTCCATTCTGGAGCCGGAGATAAAAGGGGTCGGCGAGAAAACAGTGTTCAAGCTTAAAGCGGCGATCGAGGAGAGCAAAAAAAGGCCGCTTAGCCGCCTGCTCTTCGGTTTCGGGATCCGTTTTGTCGGCGAGAGAGCGGCCGGGCTGCTGGCGGAACATTTTCGCACCCTGGAGAAGTTGCGCCGGGCCTCCCTGGAGCAGCTGACCGCGGTGCCGGAGATCGGACCGAAGATCGCCGAAGCGGTGCTTCACTTCTTTGAGGCTCCGGCGACGGCCTTGCTGCTGGAGAAGTTTGCCCGGGCCGGCGTGAACCTCAGCGAGCCGGCAGCAGCGGGAACCGACGGCGCAGCGCGGCCGCTGGAAGGAAAAACTTTTGTCTTCAGCGGCGCCCTCGAGGGGTTCACCCGCAGCGAGGCCGGAGCCCTGGTCGAGGAGCGCGGGGGGAGAGTCTCCTCCTCGGTGAGCCGCAAGACCGACTATCTCGTTGCCGGCGACGAGCCCGGCAGCAAGCTGACGCGGGCCCGCGAGCTGGGTGTTGCCGTGATCGATCAGTTCGCTTTTCAGGAACTTCTGAAGGGATGAGCGGTGGGCGGTGCGCTGTGAAAAGACGAAATCTTTGAACGCAGTTTTAACATGTCCGCTCCCGCACTGCGCCGGAGAAAGGATCCCGGCAGCAAGCTGGCGCGGGCCCGTATTTCATGAGGGTCAATGAGTAGAAGGGGTGAGCAATTTTGAAATGGATGAACAAACTGGAGCGTAAATATCGCCGCTATGCGATCAAGAACCTGGTCTTCTATATCATCGCCTTCAATGCGCTGATCTTTATCCTTGACTTTGTCGTGCCTCGGGGTGTCTCGCTCGATATGCTCGTGCTCTATCCGGAGAAGGTGCTGCAGGGCGAGCTCTGGCGCCTGCTCACCTATATCTTTATCCCGCCCTCCAGTTCTCCCATCTGGATCATCTTTATCCTCTACTTCTACTACCTGGTCGGCACGGGGCTGGAGCAGGCCTGGGGCGCCTTCCGGTTCAACCTCTATTACCTTCTCGGGATGGTCGGCACCACCGCCGCCGCCTTTATCACCGGGGCCGGCTACACGGGGATCTATCTCAACCTGTCGCTCTTTTTTGCCTTTGCCCATCTCTTCCCCGATTTCCAGGTGCTGCTCTTCTTCATCCTGCCGGTCAAGGTGAAGTACCTGGCCTGGTTGAACTGGGCCCTGCTGGCCTGGACCGTGATCTTCATGGGGGTACCTCACAAGATCGCCGTCGTTGCGGCGGTGCTCAATTACTTCATCTTCTTCGGGCCGGATATCTACCGGAA
>JAAZPS010000207.1 GCA_012797095.1 Bacillota bacterium
CCGCCGCGGGCGACGATGATCAGCTCGATCCCCTCCCGGGCATTCAATCTTTCGATGGCCCGAACCAGATCGGCCGCCGCCGCTTCGCCCTGGACCAGACTTTCGGCTACGACGATCGTCACATGGGGAAACCGCTGCTGCACCGTGGTCAGGATATCCTGAAGGGCCGCCCCGGTGGGCGAGGTAACCACCCCGATCCGGCGCGGCAGGGCCGGCAGCGGCTGCTTGTGCTCCTCCCGGAAAAGCCCTTCGGCCTCCAGTTTTTGCTTCAGCTGTTCAAAAGCCAGGTACAAAGAGCCCATCCCCGCCGGCTCCATCTCCGAAACATAGAACTGGTACGCCCCGCCGGGCTCGTAGACCGAGACGCTGCCGTAGAGCAGCAGCTCCATCCCATTTTCCGGTTTGAAGCGGCAGCGGAGATTGTCACTCCGGAAAAAGACACAGCGCAGTGCGGCCGAGCGGTCCTTGATCGTGAAATACATATGCCCGGACCGGTGGTGCGTGAAATTGGAGAGCTCCCCCGCCACCCACAGTTCCTGGAGGCGGGGGTCGCCCTGAACAAGCTCCTTGACGATCCGGTTTATCTCGGAAACCGTATAAACAGGAGTACGTTTCTGCATAATTGGACCGGAAGCGGCGGCACTGAGCAGCCCCCGGCGGTGCTGTCACCGCCCGGCCGCGATCCGGCGGATCTCCTCCTGAATTTCTTGCAGGCTGCCGCATTCGGCAGAGGCGCCCATCGCCCGGATCAGTGCGGCCACAACCTGCCATTCCGGCCAGAGTCCGTTGTCGGCGCCGCTCAGATTCTGCTGCTCCAGCCCGGCGCTGTTGGTAAAGGTGCCTTCCTTCAGCCGGGCCGGCAGTGCCGGGAAGATCACATCGGCTTCGGCCGGGATCTCACCCTTGCTGGAACATTGCACCGCCAGAAACTCCAGCCCCGGGGGGAAGGGTTCGCTCAGCCCGTCCAGCGAGGCGAACAGCCCCTTGATCGTGCCGCCCTCGACTGCAGCGAGAACCCCGGCCCGATCCAGCCCCGCCTTCTCCTCCAGCCGCCGGTAACCCGGCAGGCAGCTGGAGACGCCCCCCGTCTCCAGGATACCGCGGGCATTGCCCTCTTCGGCGAGGCAGAGCAGCCTGCTCTTGCCGCGCTCAAGCTGCCCCGCAGCCCGCACCGCCTCCAGCAGCGGTTCAAGCCAGCTGCCGCCATCCCGGGAGAAGAACTCGGGCGCAATCAGGATGATCGGTGCGGCGCCTTTCAGCAGCCCGGCCGCCCGCTCCAGATCGGCCTCGTCTAATCCCAGCTTCCCGGCCTGCTCGGCAGCAGGCTGCCCCTGCAGAACCGCAGTCAACGCCTGGAACAGATTCGCCTCACCGCCCGATTGGGGCAGCAGCACCAACCGATCCCAGGCGGTGATCTGGCGATCGTCCGAGCCCACCTGAACCAGAACAGCGCTGCCCAGGCGGCAGGCCTGCTCCACGGCCATGGCGGCAACGGGATTGCTCTCGCTCAGCCCTTCGCCGAGGAGAAAGATCGCGTCGGCACTTGCGAAATCATCGACGGCCGGCCCGCGGACACCTGCTCCTGCAGCCGCCTCCAGAGCGCAGACCGCCTCGGCCCAGCCTGGCTGGACCCCGAGATCGAGATGAGCGGTGCCGATGGCCTCGCGGGCCAGTTTTTGCAGGAGAAAACTCTCCTCGTTGGTGCAGCGGCCCCCGGCGATCACCGCCAGCGCCTCCGGACCGCGCCGCTCCTTGATCTTGGCAAAGGCGCGGGCAGTCTCCTGCAGCGCCCGATCATAGCTTACCTCGGTGAGCCCGTCTTCACCGCGCAAAAGCGGCGCGGTCAGCGGTTCGCTGTTTTCTCCGTCCAGCGGCAGGGTGAATTTACCCTTCCGGCAGAGCCAGCCGCCAGGCTCACCCTCATATTCCGCCGTCACCCGGGCCAGCCTGTCGCCGGCAAAGTGGCGCTCCACCGGACAGCCCAGAGAGCATTCCGGGCAGACCCCGGAGACAGCGTTCAGTTCCCATTCGCGTCCCGCCGAGGCCCGCTCCCTTTCGGTCAGGGCGCCCACGGGGCAAACATCGACACACTGCCCGCAGAAGATACAGCCGGCCGCTTCGAGGGTAACCGGGGCCAGCTCCCCGGCGGAATCGACCTCCACGGGAGTGATCCGGGTCTCGAGCCCGTTGCCGACCATGCCGAAAACATTGCGCCCGGCGTAATCAACGCAGACGCTGAAACAGCGTCCGCAGAGAACACATTTCGATTCGTCGCGCACGATATAGGGGTTCTCATCATCGGTGATCGGGAGAGCCCGCAGCAGCGCCGGCAGCTCGATCTGCCATTGGTAGGTCTTCTCCTGCAGATCGCAGTTGCCGCTCTTTTCGCAGGTCAGGCAATCTTCGTAGGGGTGGTCGGAGAGCAGCAAAGAGATGATCTCTTTGCGGATCCCTTCCAGCTTGGGGGTGCTTGTCGTCACCACCATCCCCTCCTGCACCGGATGATCGCAGGAGGTCATCGGCGCAGCCACGCCCTCGACTTCGACAACACAGAGCCGGCAGTGGCCCAGGGGCCTTAACCGGGGGTGGTAGCAGAGCGTGGGTATCTCAATTCCGTTTTCACGGGCCGCCTCCAGGATCGTTGTTCCCGCGGCCGCTTCGATGCGCTTACCGTCAATAGTTAATGAAACATCTTTCACTTCTGATCCCCTCCCCTCGGTTATACTACCGCCAGGCCCAGGCGCAGGCAGCAGGCGCAGCGCGAGGCTTCGCGCAGCGCTGTCGGCGGCCCGTCAAAACCCAGTTCGGCCTCGCAGAATCCCTTTATTCTTTCAGCCACGGGCAGACATCCTTCTTCCTCCCGGGCCCGGTTTCCCATGAGCGGTGGTTTTTCATCGGGGTTGTAGACCCCGACCTGCTCGATCAGGTTTTCCAGGTGGGCATGCGGCACTGCCGCAGCCTTCCCGGTGCGCAGGTAGCTGTCAAGCGCTGCCGCGGCCTTGTTTGCCGAGGCGACCGCTTCAACCACCGTGCGCGCGCCGAGCACGGTATCGCCGGCGGCGAAGATGCCCGGTGCTGTTGTCTCCATCGTCATCGGATCGGCCTGGATCACCCCGCGCCTGGTCAGCTCGACCGGCCCGCCCTCGGGCAGGAAGCTGAGATCGGC